>NZ_JBRIMD010000004.1:0-265561 GCF_052977325.1 Shewanella sp. 0m-6 | reverse complement strand
TTGGAGCGACATATCGGGTTCGAACCGATGACCTATACCTTGGCAAGGTATCGCTCTACCAACTGAGCTAATGTCGCATAAATCTTTTTTACTTACCGAATGTAATCATCCCATAAGTTTTAATTTGGAGCGACATATCGGGTTCGAACCGATGACCTATACCTTGGCAAGGTATCGCTCTACCAACTGAGCTAATGTCGCATAAATCTTTTTTACTTACCGAATGTAATCATCCCATAAGTTTTAATTTGGAGCGACATATCGGGTTCGAACCGATGACCTATACCTTGGCAAGGTATCGCTCTACCAACTGAGCTAATGTCGCATAAATCTTAATTTTGCATCTTAGCTTGTAACCACTCACTAAAGGTATCGTTCTTTCCTCTAGCAACTGAGCTAATGTCGCATTTCAACTTTTATCAGTAATCACTAAGTTTGGTGCTTAGCGAAAAGTTGAGGCCGCATTATATGAAAATATCCCTACGGTGCAACCCCTTCTTGCAAATAAACTGACTGATTGGTCAAATTCTAAATACTTTCGCTCGATAAAACTGCAATTCGGCGATAGATTCTTCGATATCTTGTAATGCTTGGTGAGTATTCTTTTTACTGAAACCTTCCATCGCGGTTGGTTCCCAGCGACGAACTAGCTCTTTAATTGTACTCACATCGATATTGCGATAGTGAAAGTAATCTTCTAAAGCTGGCATATAACGATTTAAGAAGCGGCGATCTTGACCAATACTGTTACCGCACATAGGTGAAACACCTGCGGGTACATATTGCGATAAGAAGGCAATAGTCTCTGCAATAGCCTGCTCTTCATTAACAGTACTCGCTTTTACGCGGTCCACAAGGCCAGACTCACCATGATGTTTCTGGTTCCAGTCATCCATCAAAGCAAGCTGTTCATCTGACTGATGGATAGCAAAAACAGGCCCTTGCGCGATAATGTTGAGCTCTTTATCTGTCACTATTGTGGCAATTTCAATAATTCTGTCAACGTCAGGCTCTAGCCCTGTCATTTCCAAATCGACCCAAATCAGATTGTTTTCATCTATAGCCATAAAGCGACCTGTTATTCCTGTTAGCCTAAATTCAGGCTTTTTTGTTTTAGACCGTGTATCATACTGCTTTTTTAAGCAACACAAAATCACCTTTATCATTGAAGACTAATACGTGAGCAAAAAGAAACCGCTAAGCCATGGTCAATTACGCAGAATGCGGACCAACCAAAAAAAGAAATTACAGAGCCACGACGCAGGCGAAACGACTGACTTACAAGACAGTACGTTAGGCCCTGAGCAGCAAGGCACCATTATTTCCCGTTTCGGTCAGCACGCTGACGTTGAGACCGACGGAGGACATCTTGCTCGCTGTAATATTCGACGCAATATTAAAAGTCTGGTCACCGGTGATAAAGTTATCGTTCGTTTAGCCTTGACCAGTGAGTCGGGCGCTAGCCGTATCGAAGGCATTGTAGAGGCTGTTCATCCAAGACATTCGCTGTTATCACGCCCGGATCTTTATGATGGCGTGAAAATCATTGCATCAAATATCGATCAGATTTTGATTGTCACCTCTACACAGCCGGCGTTTACTACCCAAATCATCGACCGTTATTTAGTTGCAGCTGAAGACACAGGCATCCAACCTGTCATCATCTTAAATAAAGTTGACTTAATTACGCCTGAAGAAGCGCCTGAAATCGATGCTGCACTTGAACGCTACAAAGCCATTGGATACCAGATTTACCGCGTAAGCAGCATAACCGGTGAAGGTGTAGAGCAGCTACACGCGTTAATGGATGGCAAAGTCAGTGTCTTTGTGGGGCAATCGGGTGTCGGTAAATCTTCAATGATTAATGCCATGATGCCGGATGCAGAACTAATCACCGGAGATATTTCTCAAAACTCTGGCTTAGGTCAACACACAACCACCACAGCTAAACTCCTGCATATTGCAACTGGCGGAGATTTAATTGACTCACCAGGTGTGCGAGAATTCGCGCTCTGGCACTTACCTGCAGACAGAGTGGGCTGGTGCTTTATTGAATTTAGAGACTATTTAGGCACTTGCAAATTTAGAGACTGCAAACACTTAAATGATCCTGGTTGCTCAATTACCGAAGCTTTTAAAGCCGGTGAGATCACCGAAGACAGATACAATAACTACCACCGTATTATTGCTAGCTTAGACGAGCAAAGACATGCCCGTCATTTTAGAGCGGGTCCAGACGAATAATAACGACTCGATAACTGTCAAATCAAAATAGATAAAGCGGTACGATGGCAAACTTGAGTGACGCTGCACTTAACGCAGCCCACTTGTGAAAATGGCCCACCCGCTTTATTAAAAACAGATAGCACCTCAAAATAGGTGAAAGATTAAAGGATATTAAAATTGGATAAAGTTAAAATTGCCCTGCAGTACATGATGCCAAAGCATTTGCTTTCTCGCCTTGTAGGCAAACTTGCCGCTGCAGAAATGGGGTCAGTGACGACAGCCGCTATTAACTGGTTTATCAAGCAGTATAAAATTGATATGAGTGAAGCCGCGCAGCCAGAAGCCACTGCTTATGCAAGTTTTAATGACTTCTTTACTCGCGCATTAAAACCAGGGATTCGTCCATTATGTGATGACAATGATTATATCGTTCACCCTGTAGATGGCGCAGTTAGCCAACTCGGCCCGATTAAAGAAGGACGTATTTTTCAGGCCAAAGGACATGATTATTCTTCACTTGCATTGCTAGGTGATCAGGCTGATGATGCTAAGCGTTTTGAAGGCGGCGACTTTGCCACAATTTACCTTGCACCAAAAGACTATCATCGCATTCACATGCCAATTAAAGGCACCTTGTCTAAGATGACTTATGTTCCTGGTGAACTCTTCTCTGTTAATCCATTAACAGCTGAAAATGTGCCCGGTTTATTTGCACGTAACGAGCGTGTTGTCGCTATTTTCGAAACTGAAATCGGCCCTATGGCCATGGTATTAGTTGGCGCTACAATTGTGGCAAGCATTGAAACAGTTTGGGCAGGTACAGTCACACCACCAACAGGCAAAAAAGTATTCACTTGGGATTACCCAACTGAAGGCCCTAATGCATTGACGCTTGATAAAGGCGCTGAAATGGGCCGCTTTAAGCTAGGTAGCACTGTAGTGATGTTATTCGCTAAAGATGCCCTCGATGAATTTGCTACTGGAGTAGAACCAAAAAGCGTGACACGTATGGGTCAAGCTTTTGCAAAAATCGAAGACTAATCTCTAAGGTATGAATGGACAATAAAAAAACAGGGCTGTTAGAACTTCACTTCGCGGTGCTACTTTTCGGCGGCACCGCGCTGTTTTCAAAGCTTATCCCTCTTAGCGCACTCGATATCACCCTGCTACGCTGCGTTGTCGCTGCCACCGTATTAGCCTTAATCGTAAAGCTCAGTAAACAACGCCTGTCACTCAATGCTGGTAAAGACTACTTTATTGCCATAGGTCTAGGCATTCTTGTTAGTTTGCACTGGGTCACCTATTTTGCCTCTATGCAGCTATCATCGGTTGCCATAGGCATGATTGCCTTTTTTACTTATCCGGTTATGACCGTACTGGTTGAGCCTATCGTTACCAAAACAAAGCTTAAACTGGCTGATGTTGTCAGTGGCGTGGTGGTATTAATTGGTGTGTCTTTACTGATCCCGGAGGCGAGTCTAGGTAACGAGGTGACTTTAGGTATTGCTATCGGTATTTTATCTGCGGCACTATTTACAGCCCGCAATCTATTACATAAGCGATACTTTACCGCCTATAGCGGCCAGCAAGCCATGTTCTATCAGACCTCAGTTGCTGTATTCTTTCTGGCTCCATGGTTAAGTGTCGAGCTTAATACCATAGAGCAAAATGTATGGTGGTTAATTATTTTATTAGGCGTAGTGTTTACCGCTGCCCCTCATGCGCTATTTACTTCAGCATTAAGATTACTCAGCGCTAAAACGGTAGGATTAGTCTCATGCCTGCAACCTTTTTACGGCGCCATGCTGGCTTTATTCGTGCTTGGTGAAGACTTAGCAATGAAAACGATTATTGGTGGAATGCTAGTCGTCGCGACGGCCTTATTTGAAACCCAACAAAGTCACAGATCAAACCGAGCAAAAAAGAGTACATAGAGCGATTTATTTATCACGATAACTTGGCTACTATGAGCAAGTCCTTTTTGCCTTGTTCGTACTCTTATCATGCATCGTTTTTTATTACTCTTTCTGTGCTTATTCGCCTTATCCGCTAATGCGAACTCCCCACTCCAAATAGAGAAACGCCTTGGCCTGTCTCCCTCTAGTAGCGAGTCGACGCCACAAGAACAATTGAGCCTATTACAGGATAAAATTAACGATCTTGTCTTCACTGAAAATAGTGCCCGTGAACTACTGCAAAATTTTGATAAGCATAAACAAAACCTGCTCAATCAAATAAAAGATGCACAGAAGCCACTCACATCATCAAATCAAAAAGATATTAACCAACAAGCATCACTCGCATACCTACGCTTGTCGGAATTGAAAGAAGTAGAAATAAGCCTTAGTCAAAAAATCAATGCACTGATTAAATCCCATAATGAACTCCCAGATGCATTGGTAAAAGCTAGAGCTGCGCTGCAAAAGCACAAAAAAATCCGCATAGCTAAAGAACAAACGATTAATAACCAAATTTTGACGGCTCAGGGCGAACTGTACCAACAACATGTTAAGACCTTAGAAGCATTACTCGCAAGCAGCCAAAAAGAGATAGACCTTAATCAGTTACAGTTAAAGTTGGTACGTGAGCAACTCGCTCAGCAAGAACTTTTGATCGAACGCTTGAATCAACAAATCGTGCTACAGAGGCAAGCTCGCACTGAAGCGACCATTGCTGGCAGTCTTTTACCCAGTGGTAAAGACCACGACCCCGTAGCCCAAGAGCTCAGTGACAGTAACTTGCTTTATGGCGAAAGTTTAAAAAAACTGAATCACAAGATAAGCCTAGCACTGAGTCAACAAGAACAAGCCGAAGCCCTGTATCAAGCGCAAGCCATACAGTTAACCACTATTCAACAGCAGATTGGCTGGATTAAGCTCAACTCCGCCTTTGGTGAGCGTTTCTTACAGATGCTTCAAGCACTGCCTAAGCCGCCAAATCAGGATCCTGTACAGAACGAAATTGCCAATACTCGACTTGCTCGATATCAGGTAGAACAAGCGCAAACTCTTAATAGTCAGCAAGTGATAGATATTGGCGCCGATAACTCATTGCAAGCCAAACTGTTATCGTCTCAAGGCATGTTATTGCAGCAGTTGCTGCAAAGTTATGACCAATATTTAAGTGAACTGGCCGATCTTAGAGTTAGCTATGAGCAACTTAATCAGCAATATCTCACACTAAAAAGCACCTTAAATGAACATCTATTCTGGGTCCCCAATGCAAACAGTATTGGAGGTCTGTGGATCACCGACTTGCATCAAAGTATCCAATGGATGCTGCAACAAGCACCTTGGAATCAGATGCAAAGCTCTTTTAACGATCAAAGCTCGCTTTGGTCTTGGTGGCTGATCCTATTTGTCGTTAGCCTTGTCGCTCAGGATATCTTAACCCCTAAGTTTAAATCCGCCATGCGCCGCGAACTCGCTTTTGTGGGTAACGTTACCCAAGATAAGTTTATTTACACCTTCCATGTATTGGTTAACTCATTTTTCTATAGCCTATTAAAACCGCTACCAATAGTACTAGCAGGTGGCATTTTCCACCTTTCTAGCCATAATTTCGTCTCCGCAATTGGCATGGGGATCATGGCCCTTGGGATCTTGTATCAACTTTATCGATTTGTGTATCTACTAGCCCTAGACAGAGGCTTATTGATCAATCACTTTAAAGCCCCTAAAAGCATTGTAAGATCGGGACAAGAACGCTTCAGACAGTTCACCATTATGGCTACCCCATTTTTTGCCATCATGGCCTTTACTGAGATCATCGATACTTCATTGGTTCGAAACAGCCTAGGCCGTGGTGCATTTATCATTTTCTGTTTAATGCTGTTTTGGTTTTACAAAGATATGCTCAGCCTATCGAACAAACAAACCACTCCCGAACACAGCAAAAACAAAAAGCTCATTCAAAAACTCTTGTGGGCCATGTTAATCATTATGCCGCTTGCCTGTGCAGTTCTAGCATTTCAGGGCTATTACTACACTGCATTCCAGATGTTCCTGCAGTTGCAGCTATCATTAATTTTTGGCCTTGGTTTCCTACTGCTTTACCATCTCATTAAGCGTTGGATGTTAATTGAACGTCGTCGTATCGCCTTCGATCGCGCCAAAGCCAAACGTGCAGAAGTACTCGCGCAACGTGAAAAAGGTGATGTCGGTGTGAGTGAACAAGTCGATACCTATGAAGAACCGACGGTCGATCTGGAAACCATCTCTAGTCAGTCTTTAGGGCTAGTACGCTCATTGTTACTACTCGCGTTTCTTGCCAGTATTGTTGGTCTCTGGACCCAAACTCATACCGCACTGTTCTCACTACTTGATGGCGTCACGTTATGGTCTAGCAACACCACGATTAATGGTATTGAGCAACAGATCCCAATCACCCTTAAGTCCCTGCTGCTATCGCTAATAATCGTCGGTTTTTCGATGATGATAGCAACTAATCTACCTGGCCTTATTGAGCTAACCATTCTACAGAGGTTAGATCTCAGTCAGGGCACGGGTTTTGCTCTAACGACTGTAAGCCGTTATTTAGTCATATTATTTGGTGTACTCAGTGGCTTTTCAACCTTAGGGATGGAATGGTCGAAACTGCAATGGTTAGTGGCGGCACTGTCGGTTGGTTTAGGTTTTGGTCTGCAAGAGATCTTTGCAAACTTTATCTCAGGTTTGATTATTCTATTTGAAAAGCCTGTGCGAATAGGCGACACAGTCACCATTCGTGATTTAACCGGTACCGTGAGTAAAATTCAAATTCGAGCGACGACGATCGTCGATTGGGATCGCAAAGAGATCATCGTGCCCAACAAGGCCTTTATTACTGAACAATTGATTAATTGGTCTCTATCAGACCCGATTACACGCGTTATTGTTTATGTTTCTGTTGCACGAGACTCCGATCCTGCGCGTGTTGAAGCGGCACTTTATCAAGCGGTACAAGAATGTGATGATGCACTACTTTCACCTGAACCTGAAGTTTGGTTTGCAGGATTTGGCCAACACACCCAAGACTTTGAAGTTCGAGCTTATGCTAAAGACATGGGTGCACGCTGGCCATTAAGACATAAACTCCACAAGCAGATTAGCAAGAAGTTACGAGAGAACGACCTAGAGCTTGCTTATCCGCAGCTTGAAGTACATCTGTCCCCTACCCAGAGTAAGGACGTACAAAACTTGTTAAGAACCTAAACACAAGATTATTGAGAACTCGTTATGATGATATTTGCTCACCGCGGCGCCAGCGGTTATGTGGCTGAAAATAGTCTTGCAGCTTTTGCCAAAGCCGTTGAATTAGGTGCAAAGGCTGTAGAGCTTGATATCCACTTAGTCGAAGATGAGCTGTATGTATTTCATGATAGGCGCCTAGAGCCGAAAAGCTCAGGGACGGGTCTTATTGAACAATTCACTAAGGAGGCGTTAAGCTTAGTGACCATTGATGGTGAATCAATTCCAAGCTTAATCCAAGTGTTAAGCTTGCTTAACCCCCACAATACCTTAGTCAACATTGAACTAAAGGGACTAGCTTGCCTAGAAGCATTTATGGCTCTCTACCCAAAACTTCTTAGTGAACTTAAGTATGACGCTGACAAGCTATTGATCTCATCGTTTAATCATCCGTTTCTAGCGAGCTTTAAACAGCAATTTCCAGATGCGTTAGTTGCACCGTTAATCGAAGGTGTGCCACTCGAGCTCGCTCATATCGTCAGTCAACTCCATGCCTATTCAATCCATTTAGGGTTAAGTTTTACGACCCAAGAGATGGTTGATGATGCCCATAAGCGAGGTGCCAAGGTGTATGTTTATACTGTAGATAATCTTGACGATCTCGACATGCTAAAGCGAATGGGGGTCGATGGGATATTCACTAATTACCCAGACCGAGCACTGACTCATCTAGCGAAAAAATAGCGGCTCTGGCAAGCGAGACATTCGCTGATTTGCACAAAGTAAAAAAAATAAACTACACTAAAATTAACAACTTAAACTTGTCTATTGCGTTGTGCCCAGCTACCTATAGCGAAGAAAATGGTCACAAGCAAAACAAATAACCAGTGTAAGGGTATTTTGGCCATATATAGCGCTAACAATGGGCTTAAATTGATGATAATCAAACCATAGCCAAATGCATTCACAATCACAAAAATAAGTGTGCGTAGCAAAAACGAGCGCCCCGCAAAATATCGACGTAAAAAACGATTAATATCAGCGCCAAACACGACCAGACAGCAAGCGATAATTGCCGTTGAAACTTCAGCTAGCCAAGGGGTGATGAATCCGCCTAAATAGTTAAGAAATTCAATAGCATTAGATATTAGATTAGACATTGGCCAAGCAAGTTAAAACAAAGATAAATGTAGAATATAGGGAGTTAGTATGGGACACAAGCTACTATTGCTTACCAGAGAAAATGAGCGTTATCGCCAACTATTAAATTCGTGCCATCTTCCTAACACGCTCATTTTAGATGATGATCCTAAAAGTATTTTTAATGCCGATATCTGGTTAGCTGAACCACAATTGGCCGCTCCGCTGCTACCTCATGCTGCCAATTTAAAATGGATGCAATCGACTTTCGCGGGGGTCGACGCCCTGGTCAAACCTAGGCAAAGAAAAGACTATGAGCTCACCAATGTGAGAGGCATTTTCGGACCACTAATGAGTGAGTATCTGTTTGGTTACCTGCTGGCCTACCAAAGGCAGCATCGTAAGTATAAGACCCAACAGGAGCAGAAAATCTGGTTACCTGGCAGTTTTAAAACCCTACAAGGACAAACATTACTGTTACTAGGTACTGGCTCAATTGCCAAGCATATTGCTCAAACAGCCAAGCACTTTGGTATGCATGTTATTGGCATTAACCGTGGAGCTAAACCCACTAAAAGCTTTGATGAAGTTGATACTTTAGCCAACCTTAGCCGTTATTTACCCCAAGCCGATGCGGTTGCGAGTATCCTCCCCAGCACACCTGAAACACGAGGCGCACTAGACAAGCATACCCTGTCGCTCCTCAAAGAAGAGGTCGTGCTATTTAACCTAGGTCGCGGAGATGTACTGGATTTAGACGCGCTCTATCAACAGTTAATTTCGCACCCTGAGCAACAGGCGATTCTCGATGTATTTAATCAAGAGCCTCTGCCAGAAGAGCATCCAATTTGGTCCCTGGACAATGTTATCATTACACCGCATATTGCGGCGCCTAGCTTTCCTGAGCAGGTGGTAGAGATTTTTAGCAAAAACTTCCACAAGTGGATAAACGGCGAACAGCTTTCCCATAGAGTGCACTTTGAGCGTGGTTACTAATTAACGTCCAGTGGCGCACAAAATATGAGCAATACGGCAACCATAACAATAATGTGAGCTAAGCACGCTTTTTAATAACTGGCTTAGATGAAATGACCAATATCTATATCTAGTCGTTATTAGCATTGAGAATCATTTCCATTTATACTTCGGGCCATGTTCGATTTAGAGATGATATTCCATGTACGTTTGTCTTTGCCATGCAATCACTGATACCCAGATTAAAGAAGCTGTTAGCCAAGGTGACTCTTCTTTAGCTGACGTTAAAAGGCGTCTTGGTGTGGCTGATCAATGTGGGAAATGTGCCAAGATGGCGACGCAGATCATCCAACGACAAGTTGATATCGAACCGAATTTCTACGAAGTCGCATAAACACGATTCATAAAAAATGCAGCCAATGGGCTGCATTTTTTGTTTAACGGCTAGATAAATAAACCCTAAATTACAGGCTCTCCGTCTCCTAGCTCTACGCTATCAACACGTTGCAAGCCACGCGGTAACTTAGCACCACGGCGGCCACGCTCACCACGATAATGCTCCAAGTCACTCGGCTTTAAGGTTAGCTTGCGCTTACCAGCCCACAGGGTAACCGCAGTATCTTCTGGGATCACATTCAAATGCAATAGCAGTTCTTCACGGCTCTTAGCTCGTTCGCCAGGGATGCCGATGATCTTATTGCCTTTACCTTTAGAAAGCTGAGGTAGCGCATCAAGTGAGAACAGTAACATACGGCCCTCATTGGTAATCGCTAATATCGACTGTGCCTTTGACTTATCCACCTTCTGTGGCAACAACACCTTAGCATTAGCTGGCAAGCTCAGCAGCGCCTTGCCCGCCTTATTACGCGACACCATGTCTTTGTTGGCACAGATAAAGCCGTAACCCGCATCAGACGCTAATAAGTAGCATTGCTCCTCATCAGACAGAAGCAAATGCTCCATGGTCGCTCCAGGGGCTAAATTAAACCTAGTTGTAATAGGTTCCCCCTGAGATCGTGCTGACGGCAAGGTATGGGTTTCGGTGGCAAATGCCCTACCAGATGTGTCAATAAACACGCTCGGTTGATTACTGCGCCCTTGAGCAGAGCGTAAGAAGCTATCGCCTGCTTTGTAAGATAAAGTCTGACCATCAACATCATGGCCTTTAGCACAGCGCACCCAACCTTTCTCAGACAGCACAACCGTAACAGATTCTACTGCGACCAACTCTTGCTGAGTTAGCGCTTTAGACTCTGTACGCTCAACGAGTGGCGAACGACGCTCATCACCGTAATCTTCACCGTCTCTGATAAGTTCTTTCTTGATCAACGTCTTCATTCGACGCTCAGAGCTTAACAATAATTGTAACTTGTCACGTTCCTCTTCAAGCTCGCTCTGCTCACCCTTAATCTTAAACTCTTCAAGCTTTGCTAAGTGACGCAATTTCAAATCTAAAATAGCATCGGCTTGCTTATCTGATAAATCAAATCGAGAGATCAATTCAGCTTTAGGATCATCGTTATAACGAATAATCTCAATCACTTCGTCGATATTCAAAAATGCAATCATCAAAGCATCTAGAATATGTAATCTCGCTAAAATTTTATCTAATCGATATTCTAAACGGCGTTTAACCGTCGTCATTCTAAATGTGAGCCATTCAGTTAATAGCTCTAGCAAGCCTTTAACTTGCGGACGACCATTTAGCCCTAGTACGTTAAGGTTAACTCTAAAGCTTTTCTGCAGATCGGTGGTGGCAAACAGATGTGCCATCATCTGATCGCAATCAACACGATTAGAACGTGGCACTATGATAAGACGAACAGGATTCTCATGATCAGATTCATCACGTAGATCCGTCACCATAGGTAGCTTTTTAGCCTGCATTTGCGCCGCTATTTGCTCTAAAATCTTGCCACTACCCGCTTGGTGAGGCAAGGCGGTAATAACGACTTCACCATTTTCTACCGTATAAACAGCGCGAGCCTTAATCGAGCCTCGACCCGTCTGGTAAATTTTAGCGATATCGGCAGCAGGCGTAATAATTTCAGCTTCGGTCGGATAATCAGGCCCTGGTACAAACTCCATCAAGCGCGCTAAATCGGCTTTGGGGTTATCTAGTAGCTCTACACACGCGCCCACCAACTCTTTGGCGTTATGCGGTGGAACGTCAGTTGCCATACCAACGGCAATACCAGTAATACCATTAAGTAAGATATGCGGTAAGCGTGCAGGCAAAACCAGTGGCTCTTTCATGGTGCCGTCAAAGTTAACGCCCCAATCAACCGTACCCTGTCCTAGCTCACTGAGTAATACTTCTGAAAACTTTGACAGTCTCGCTTCGGTATAACGCATCGCCGCAAATGACTTAGGATCATCGGGCGCCCCCCAGTTACCTTGACCATCAACCAACGGATAACGGTACGAGAAAGGCTGCGCCATCAATACCATCGCTTCATAACAAGCACTATCACCATGAGGGTGATATTTACCTAAAACGTCACCGACTGTACGAGCTGACTTCTTATGCTTAGATTGAGCCGATAAGCCAAGCTCACTCATTGCATAGATAATGCGTCTTTGAACGGGTTTAAGTCCATCGCCAATATGTGGCAATGCACGATCCATGATGACATACATGGAATAGTTCAGATATGCCTCTTCCGTGAAGCGGCGTAGAGGCATTTGCTCAACGCCATCAAGGCTTAAATCTATCGCATCACTCATTAATCATTATCCTGTGACTGATTTTTTGCTGAGTCTCTATAGAACAAACGGTAAATATTGCCCTTTAGATCATCAGAAATATACATAGCACCATCGGGTGCAGTGACCAATGAATATGGTCTAGCGACGGGAAACTCTCCGTCTAAAAAACTCACTACAGTGCTTCTTTTGCTAACTTGGCCATCGTTAATCTCTAACATAACCACTTGATAGCCCACTTTACTTGAACGGTTCCAAGAACCATTTTCGGCAACAAACATCTGATTATGAAAACGTTCAGGGAACTGTGTACCACGATAGAAATGCAGCCCCTTAGCGCCAACATGAGCGGGTAACTCGTAATTTGGCGCAACCACTTTTAAGTTTTTAGGCTTATCATATGCGGGCTCTATAATGTCGGTAGCATGAATATATGGGAAGCCAAAATGACTTCCTTTGCGTTCAACTTTATTAATCTCATCCGGTGGTAGGTTATCCCCCATCCAGTCACGACCATTATCAGCGAACCAAAGCTGCTTATCTTCAACAGACCAATCAAAGGCAAGTACCTTTCTAACACCCGTAACGATTTGCTCACTCGCACCAGTTTCAATATCTATCGCCATAATACTGCTGTAGGGCGCTTCTGATTCGCACACATTACAGGGGGCTCCAATAGCAATATATAACAGCCCATCTGGGCCAAATTGCATGGCACGGCGGCTTTTCTTACTATTGCCCGGCAAGCGGTCGTAAACTTCTTTCGGACGTCCCGGCCTTTTTAGTCGAGACTCGATTTGATTGAAGCGTAAAATACGTCTCTGTTCAGCGACATATAACGCACCGTTATGAAATGCGATCGCCTCAGGATAATCTAAGCCTTTCGCTATCGTATAACGTTTGTCTACACGCCCGTCGTTATCGGCATCAACCAAAGCGGTAATAGTACCGTCTCGATAAGAGCCGACAAACAAAGTGCCTTTGTCGCCTATCGCCAACTGCTTAGCATCACCAAGATTGGAGGCGTATAAGGTTAAACCAAAGCCTTTTGATACAGTGATCATCACTGGATCGGCCGCTAAGGCACTACAGCTAAAAATAAAGTGAGCGCAAAGCAGCGACATCCCAACAGCTATTTGATTTCGATAGTTTTCAAACGTCATTATTATTCTTTTGTCTGATTAAAATCACAAACTACCGATTAGAGCAGGGCAAGATCACCCTTAGTCTCTAACCAAGTCTTTCTGTCTCCAGAGCGTTTCTTGGCTAAAAGCATATCCATAAGTGCCATTGTGTCATCGGCATCATCTATGGTTAATTGCACTAATCGACGCGTATTTGGGTCCATAGTGGTTTCACGTAATTGCAGCGGATTCATCTCACCCAATCCCTTGAATCGTGTAACTTGGACTTTTCCTTTCCGTTTTTCTGCGGTAATTCTATCAAGAATACCGTTTTTTTCCGCCTCATCGAGGGCATAAAATACATCTTTGCCGATATCGACACGAAACAGTGGTGGCATAGCCACATAAATATGTCCCAGCTCCACCAACACTCGATAGTGCTTCATAAAGAGCGCGCACAACAGTGTGGCAATATGCAGACCATCCGAGTCCGCATCAGCAAGGATACAGATTTTACCATATCTCAACTCTGAGATATCCGCACTATCTGGGTCACAACCAATCGCCACCGAAATATCATGTACTTCTTGCGAGGCTAATACTTGTGAAGCATCGACTTCCCAGGTATTTAAGATCTTACCACGTAGCGGCATAATCGCTTGAAACTCACGATCACGGGCCTGTTTTGCACTACCGCCCGCAGAGTCACCTTCCACCAGGAACAGCTCGCCGCGCATTGGGTCTTGGCCACTACAGTCCGTTAACTTACCCGGCAAAGCTGGGCCTGAAGTAATACGCTTACGCGCCACCTTCTTTGCCGCTTTCAATCGCTTTTGTGCATTATTAATACACATGTCAGCCAAGGCTTCTGCTTGCTCTGTATTGGTGTTTAGCCAGAGGCTAAATGCATCGCGTACGATACCCGATACAAACGCCGCACACTGCCTGCTAGACAGTTTCTCTTTGGTTTGACCGGCAAACTGCGGATCTTGCATCTTAATTGATAAAATAAAGGTGCTTCGATCCCAAATATCTTCAGGAGTTAGCTTAATGCCACGCGGCATCAAGTTACGAAACTCACAAAACTCACGCATAGACTCAAGCAAACCTTGCCTAAAGCCGTTTACGTGCGTACCGCCAAGTGGGGTTGGAATAAGGTTTACGTAACTTTCATTTAGGTAGTCACCACCTTCAGGTAACCATGTAATCGCCCAATCTGCAGCCTCTAAATTACCAGCAAAGCTACCGACAAATGGCACTTCAGGCAGTGTAGGCACGCCATTGATAGACGATTTTAAGTAATCTTCTAAGCCGCTTTCATAAAACCACTCTTGGGTTTCATTAGTTTGCTTATTAACAAACTTAATCCGCAGTCCGGGACACAGTACCGCTTTGGCTTTAAGTAAATAAGTCAGCTTGGAAATCGAAAAATTGCCAGAGTCAAAGTAGCTAGGATCTGGCCAAAAATGAACACTGGTACCGGTATTACGACGACCACAGGTACCCGTTACATGTAAATCTTCAACTTTTTCACCGTGCTCAAATGCCATCTCATAGACTTCAGCATTACGTCTCACGGTTATTTCGACGCGACTTGAAAGCGCGTTTACCACTGAGATCCCCACACCGTGGAGACCCCCTGAAAACTGATAGTTTTTATTGGAGAACTTACCGCCCGCGTGCAGCTTAGTTAAAATCAGCTCAACGCCTGGGATCCCTTCTTCAGGATGAATATCAACAGGCATACCACGGCCGTCATCGGTGACTTCCAGGGAATTGTCGGCATGCAAAATAACGTCGATACGGCTGGCATGCCCAGCTAATGCCTCGTCGACACTATTATCTATGACTTCCTGTCCTAAATGGTTCGGGCGCGAAGTATCGGTATACATACCGGGGCGACGTTTTACAGGGTCGAGTCCATTTAGGACTTCAATAGCATCTGAGGTGTATTGGTTTGTCATGGCACACATATTTTTATGTTATTCAGGCCATGTTGCGGCCCTACGGGTCTATTTGTCAAGAAAACAGATATTCACAGATAGAAGCAAGCTGGGCCTCATAACCAATAAAGCTATGGTCCCCATCCGGTTCTATTAAGAGCTTACAGCAGTGATATTTCTGCACGGCCTGTTTATAGTCGAGCACTTCATCGCCTGTCTGTAACAGCACATAAAAGCGATCTGGATTTAATATTGCGGGCGTATTGTAACGCGCGACGTCTTGCTTATGTTCAGCAACGACTTGGTAGGTCTCATCCGTATAGGGATTGTACTGAGTGCCAATGAATTCATCAAACAGTTCGAACGGTTTTACCGCAGGATTAATTAAAACTGCGCGTCCACCGTAAGTTTCTGCCAAATAACTTGCGAAATATCCGCCTAACGAAGAGCCAATATAGGTTAGAGACTCTCCCTCAGCTTTGGCTTTTTCAATAATATCGATCAAAAGTGCCATCGCTTCTAGCGGTTCGCTGGGCAGTTGCGGCTGTTGAAAATTCAGCTTGGGGTGATGTTGCGCAATAAAACGCGCGGTAACCACACCTTTGTCAGAAAGGGGAGAACTATTAAATCCATGTATATATAGCAGCATACTTCCTCACACTGCGGTTTTTCTTATCTAATAACCGCCAGCATCTTTATCGGGTGAAAATGTTTCGCCAGGTACCCGGTAAACATTAGTCAGAATGCTACCATCGGATTTAAGCTCCAGCAAACGGTATCCCGGTTGCAGTGCATCAAGGGCAAAGTATGGAGACTTGGGCTTAAACTGGATGCAGGTCGATGGGGTTGCCATCAGTTTAACGGCACCATGAGGACCTTTATGCTCAGTATCGATAGTTTGATGAATGTGCCCCCACAACAAACCTTTTACTTGAGGATACTGGACAACTCTTTCAATGAAGTCGCTGCCATTATCCATACAGTGTTGGTCAAGCCAGGTGCAGCCAGCAAGAACCGGATTGTGATGCATAACAAGTAAAGTATGACGTTCAGGCTCAGCCGCTATCGCGCTATCAATCAAGCCTAACTCGGCAGTGGACATATGGCCACCAGGGCGCCCTCTTACCGTCGAGTCCAACATAAGGATCTGCCAATTTCCAGCCAAAATACGCTTTTGACCAAATACTTTAGGCCCTTGCATATGTAGATTCATGATCCGTGGATCATCATGATTACCGGGAAGATAATGGCAAGGGAGCCCTAAAGGAGAAATAGCATCGACAAAATTGTGATACGACTCATTGGAGTAATCTTGACTAATGTCACCGGTTGCCAGCATGAAGTCGGCAGGATAGTTTACAGCTGAGATAGTATTAAGTACTGCCCCAAGACTTTGAGCAGTATTAACGCCGAGTAGCTGAGCTTCGGGATCGGCAAACAGGTGAGGATCTGTGACTTGCACGATTCTCACACTCTTAGCTTCAGTAATTGAATAAGAGATAGCCGTCTTTAGCAAATTAGTTACCCAATAATTAGATCAACTGACAAATTTAGTTAAGTTATCAATCTTCAATAACTCTTCTAGAAAAGCATTGACTTGGTACTTTTCATCCCGATGATGCATATGCATATTTGGATAATCATACACTGGTCGCAATTGGTAAATCTGTTGACTAGTTAACACTTCTGCTAATTTAGCATCATGGTAAATGCGCACAGAAACTTTAGGCGTTGAGATCAGCTGATGGTTACCGATGCAGCGGGAGATCTGTACCAATTGAGTGTATTTGGTATTTTCTAGCAAGCAAACATCGAGCTGACCAAACTCGCCTTTTACCCGCCATTGCATGCCCTCTGACGGTTCAAGGGTTAGCCAGCGCTGAATGTGCATATAGTTACGCCCACAAAGCGCCAAAAACTGACTGACATTAGGCTGATATTTTTTATTTTTTGCAAAGACGATATTTGACACGACTACATTCCAACACTTTCTCGTTAATTGCTTTAATACGGCGGTTTATCGTTAATCGACTTGTTTAGTGGATTATTTGGTGATTGTTTGATAATTAAGTTGCAACCAGAGCAAACCTATTACCGTAGAGGCGTTATCTATTCGTCCCTCTACCACCATGTTATACGCTTGCTCGCGACTGACAACATGCACCCGAATATCTTCATGCTCTTCATCTAGACCGTGAAGCCCCGTCGCATCTGCGGCGCACACTTTAGCCCAATAAAAGTCAAAACGCTCGCTCGTTCCACCCGGACTTGAAAAGTATTCATTAACCTTGCTCATACTCTGAGCGGTTAATCCGGTTTCTTCTTTTAACTCTCGATGCGCTATATCCATTGATGTTTGACCGCTATCAATCATCCCGGCCACCAGCTCAAATAACCAAGGTGATTTAGCACATTCAAGTACCGGAATTCGGATCTGTTCGATTAATACCACTTGGTCGGTAATGGGGTCGTAAGGTAGCACCACTACCGCATGACCACGCTCAAACACTTCACGTGACACCTCAGCGCTCCAGCCCCCGGCAAACAAGCGGTGTTTAAAGCGATATTCATCCATTTTAAAGAAACCTTTATACAAGGTTTTCTTACTGAGAAGCTCTACGTCGTTGCGATTAAAGGTACTGTTCATTTTTCATCCTAAACATACTTGTTTATAAAGGTATTTATGCCACAATAAATTCAAACAAAAAAATTAATACTATGATGAAAGCAGTACTAATCATAACGATTAAAAACTGTTACACTTCTGAGTTGACTTAGAATTTGTAGGTTTTTACTATTTAACCACTAAGTTTAGATGTATTGGGAAGCGTCGGGAAGCGCAAACCGTCTTACTTTTAGTTTTATAGGTAAGGCAAAGCTAAACATAACAAGTTAAATTCGCTCCTCAATGGAGAATTTTGTCTAAAAAGGACAGCAAATGAAATTCAAGATCCGTTCTCTATGTGCCGCACTGACACTTGCAGCTACCGCACAAGCAGCTAATGCTGATGACCTTCTACAAATATATCAACAAGCATTGACCAGTGATCCAATTGTGCTACAAGCTCAAGCCCAACGTGATGCTTTGTATGAACAGATTGAAGAAAACCGTGCGCCACTACTACCAACCATCAGTGCAAATGTAGGTTACGACAAAGCATGGAATGACCCGAGTGCTGACTCAAGTGGTATTGTTGGCGGCATAACGCTTAATCAAGTGATTTACGATCACAGCGCATGGGTAGGCTTAAACCTAGCCGAAAAAGCCGCTTCTCAAGCAGATTCTGCTTACGCATCGTCGCTACAGAGCCTTATTATCCGTGTAACTAACGCTTACTTTGACGTGTTAACCGCTATGGATGACTATGAGTTTCAAGGCGCAGAAAAGCGTGCTATTGGACGTCAGCTAGAGCAGACTAAACAACGTTTTGCTGTAGGTTTGACCGCAATCACTGACGTACACGAAGCACAGGCTCAGTATGACTTAGCTAACGCGCAAGAAATCCTAAGCCAAAATACCCTTGCTAATAGCTACGAAGCACTACGTGAAATTACAGGTATTGATCATAAGAGCATCGATATCCTAGATATGAATCGCTTTTCAGCAACAGCGGTTGCACCAGCATCTTCAAATGATTGGATTAAGATCGCAGAAACCAACAGCATTGACTTGATGACAACGCGTATCGGAAAAGATATTGCAGAAGAAACCATCACGCTTTATAAAGCGGGTCACATGCCATCACTAAGCTTAAATGCCGGTTACAATAAAGGGATTGAACAAAAGCCTGCCATGAATGGTAGTGACCAGTTTGATAACGGCACGGTTGGTGTAACACTGAGCATTCCTATTTTTGAAGGTTTCAAGGTCTCTTCACAAGTTAATCAAGCACAGTACCAATACGTAGAAGCAAGCGCAAAACTTGAGCAGACGCACCGTCAAGTGGTTAAAAATGTACGCAATAACTTTAACAACGTCGGCGCTTCTATCAGCTCTATCCGTGCTTACGAGCAATCAGTGATCTCTTCACAGAGTGCACTACAGGCCACTGAAGCTGGTTTTGAAGTCGGTACACGTACCATTGTTGACGTATTGAACAGTACACGAAACCTATATGACTCAAAGCGTAAGCTATCTGACGCACGTTATGGCTACATCAACTCTATTCTAGCGCTTAAGCAAGCGGCTGGTACATTAAACGAAGATGATGTTGCTTCAATTAACAATGGCCTTACTGCTCCTGTAAAAACTCAGTAACTCGTCTTGTTAAACATAAAAAAACCGCCAAATGGCGGTTTTTTTATGTGCGATTCTTAATAGTGATTAGTATTAAGAATCGCTGGAATTAGAATGCTAAATGATTAGAATACGAGTTCAACACCAGCAAAGTAACCTTTAAACTGCATGTCAGCCGTTACGCCATCGAAACCATTAACGTCAAACTTAAAGTCACGGTAACCGGCGCGAATACGGTAATCTAATGCTGCACCGTCAAAATTCCAGCCAAGGCCGACAGAGTAATCATAAACGCTAGACTCATCAACGCCCATCATTACATCAGCAAAACCATAAAGACCAAGACCTGGAACACCAACCTGCGCGTCGATATAACCCATTACAATGCCGCTATCGATATTTTTAGTTTCAGGGTGACCAGCATCAGATACGCGGAACTTACCGTCCATCTTCTTATAAGCTGCACCTAAATCCAGTGCTACGATATCGTTATCTAAGATCTCGTAGTAAAGCACGAAATCGGTGTTGCTTAAATCAGTGCTAGTATTCACATCACCTTGGAAATCGTGACCGTTATAGCTGAAATCAGCACCGCTCATCTTGCCATCAGCATCTAAGCTATTTTGTCTAATCTTCACATTTGGCACTAGCGGAATTGGATGCTCTACAGCAACCCAGATGCTTCCTTGCGAAGAGTCTTTATAATTAAACTCTTGCTGCGGTTGACCCTTCTCAGCAAAAGTTCCATTAGTATCAGCCTTCCAGTAGTCGCCACCGACTTTAAAACCTAAAACAGTAGCAGCCTGAGCTGAAGTGCCCACAAATGAACCTAATAGGGCACATACCAATAACGTCTTTTTCATAGTTAACCTTGAGTCAATAAGTTAGTTAGATCGATAACCGCAGCATTTGCGCGGGAGATGTAGTTTGCCATCACTAAAGAGTGATTAGCGACAACCCCAAATCCAGAACCATTAAGGATCATTGGGCTCCAAACAGGTTGTTGTGTTTCTTCTAGCTCACGAATAATCTGACGCAGACTAACTTGAGCATTTTTCTTTTCTAGTACATCGGCAAAATCGACTTCGATAGCCTTCATGAAATTCAGTAACGCCCAGGTGGCACCACGAGTCTCATAAAAAACGTCATCAATTTCCCACCAGCTGGTTTTGATCTCTTGCGCATCATAGCCAGGTGTAGATTGTCTGGCAGAACTATCGCCTGATAGATCGGTATTTAATCGTTCCTGCCCTACGCTTGCAGACAACCTTTGCGACATACTGCCTAAACGCTTTTGCACCTCTTTAAGCCACTCATTGAGGTTATCGGCGCGAGCATAAAACTGCGCATCAGGATTTTCAGCAGCCGTCATGCGAGCACGATAAAGCTTGAGTAACTTTACAGCGTCACGGTACTCACTCTCAGCACTAGGGACTAACCAACTTGTGTGCTCAATATTCAGTTTTGAATGCGCCGCTAATAAATCTTTATCAGCAGTTGATTGAGACTGTGAACGGCTAAACTCTTTGCGCATGATCAACGCAAGATCTCGCGTTTGCTCAATGGCTCCAAATTCAAATGCAGGCATGTTATCCATAAAAATAGCAGGAGGGGTCACATCATTTGACAGCCAACCACCAGGCTTATCCAACAAAGCTTCAATAGTCAAAATCAATGCGCTCGTTGTTGCATAACCAATAACATTGTCAACACTCTGCTGGTTATATGCGTTTTGCTCAATCGGTTCAGGCTCAACACTCCACCAGACACTAATCAGATAACCAATCAAAAAAACAACAATAACGGCTGCTAAGACTTTCTTCCATGTCACTTGCATTTGACTTGCTCCTTAGTGGTGATGATGCTGATGAGCACTATCGCTTGGTTTGGCTTGTTTCTTAACGGGTAAGTTAATCTTCTGCTTTGTTCCATCTGCAAATTTAAGCGTCATATCAACGCTAGAATCGATAACTAACGGCGCAACTAATCCCATTAGCATAATATGATTTCCTGATTCAGACAGTTCGAGGCGTCCATGAGAGTCTATGTCAAAGCCATCAACTTGACGCATTTTTATCATGCCATCTTCTTCTATTAGCGTGTGTAATTGCGCTTCTTTAGCAAAGGGAGCATCGACAGCGACTAAGCGAGTCGCATCACCATGATTCTCAATAGTGATATATGCTGCGCTGTTCGGTACGGTTGCAGGCATAGCGCGTACATAGCCATCAACAAGTACCACTTGCGCATAAGTTGTAAACGACAAACAGCTCAAAAGAACAAGGTTAAACAGTTGTTTGAATATTAGCTTCAATGTCTTAAACTCCATGTAAACCCAATTCGTAAAATGAGGACATAACGAATGAGCACGATTCAGGTTAGGGACGATAATGGGGTACGTATTATTACGTTTAATCGTCCGGATAAGCGTAATGCGCTTAACCTACAAATGTATACACAGCTAACAGAATACCTTATCCAAGGTGAGTCGGACAATGAAATTCGAGCCTTTATGTTTCGCGGTCAAGCAGATTGTTTTACTTCCGGTAATGATGTTGCTGACTTTTTACAAAATAGTGGTTTAGGTGCTGAACACCCAGCTTTTCGTTTCCTATTTTGCCTGTTAGAACTTAAAAAACCTGTCGTTGCCGCCGTAACCGGTGCAGCCGTTGGTATAGGAACGACCATGCTACTGCATTGCGATTTAGTTTATGCCGATAACAGCGCTAAATTTCAGCTGCCTTTTGTGCAACTGGCTCTCGTCCCTGAAGCGGGTGCGAGCATGTTACTCCCCCAAGTGGTAGGGCAAGCAAAAGCAAGCGAGCTGTTGATGCTAGGAGAAAGCTTTAATGCCGAACAAGCACTGTCTTACGGATTAATTAACGATATCATCGACAATGAAAGCATTTTTGATTTTGCTTTTAATCGTGCCCAGAAATTAGCGGCCTTGCCGCCTATATCGCTGCAAACAACAAAAAAATTGGTACGCTATAACAAGGATGCTGTACGAATACAGATGGAAAAAGAGCTTATAGAGTTTGAGGCGAGACTTGCAAGTGATGAGGCTAAAGCTCGATTTGCTGCATTTTTAAATCGTTAATCGGTTAAGGTTTAAGGTTTATTGCGCTTAGCTTTAATATGTTCAGCTTTAATGCGCTTGCTTCATCCAGTAGATACGGATGCTAATTATCAATGTTAGCATCCGTGTTTCATGGGTATTGTCACCGGATAATGACAATGCAGCTGATAACAAATTATGGTGATGCCTTTCGAGGGGGTCAGCACTCTCATTCAATTTTCCTCTTGCTCACTATTTTATACACTGGCATCAACATGGCTTTTCCCATTTTGGTAGCACTAAAGCTAATACAAAATAAGTAAGCAACCCCATAGCTGGATTACAAAATATAGCTACAGCACAGACCACTCGGGTCCACATGCAAGACCAATCAAACTTATCAGCCATTGCCGCTGCCACACCACATACTAATGAACGTGGATCTTTTAATCGATCAACAATATCACCCATAACAAACTCCCTTTTCTACTAATCTTCTAATTTGTGCCACTCTAGTGAACACACTAAACAAGCAAACATAACTAAACTAATCACTGGCAGTAGTAGCAATGCTATAAACTGAGCAAAGAACCACATGATTAATCCTTAATGACAGCACTTGTTACTAACGGCTTATCATTGTTTGTTGCAGTTAACTGCTCATTCACTAATTCATGCTCACTGCCTAAATCGAACATCATTTCAGACATTTGAGATTGGATAGACAGACTTAATTCAGTTTGCGCTTTACTCATCATCTCTTGCATCTGCGAAGAAATATTCTTTTCGATGTTGTTAGCCACATCGGTAATGATTGAGTTTTCAGCCTGAGCAGTGGTGCTTGCCGCTAGAAGTACAGCTGTGAATAGAGAAGCTTTAACAGTTTTCAATACAGTAGAATTAAACATAATGGATTCCTTTTCGAGTTTCACCTAGTTGTATGGTTCTTAATTACGTAAGAGCTAATTACATCGTAACTAATACAAGCTGTGTGCCAACTTTACAAAAATCAAATAACAATATGTTTTTAAAGGGGAATAACCGTAAAAGGCAGTTTTGTGTGGATGAGTAAAATTCAAACAATAAAAGATATTAGTGAAACTCACCAAGCGCTGGTGAATTTCACTAAATTGAATAATTACAAGCTAACGATGTCGTCCATAGCGGCTCGAGCTTGAGTGATAACCTCAATCCCAGCCCCTTGTTTGTGAGCATTTTCGCTTATATAACGGCGCCATATGCGTGAGCCCACCTCACCTTGGTAAAGACCAATAATATGGCGAGAAATATGGTTAAGGCGACCACCTTGCTTAAGGTGAGCTTCAATATAAGGCAGCAATCTTTCTAACACGTCATCACGGCTAAGTATCGGAGAGTCGATGCCACATAGCTTTTGATCGACTTCAGCTAGCATATATGGGTTTTGGTAAGCTTCACGGCCAACCATTACACCATCGAGATGCTGCAGATGTGTCTGACACTCTTCTAGGGTTTTAACACCACCATTGATACTGAGATTTAACTCAGGATAATCGCGCTTAAGTTGATACACGCGCTCATAATCTAAAGGCGGAATTTCGCGGTTCTCTTTTGGACTCAACCCCTGAAGCCACGCCTTACGAGCGTGAATAATAAATTCTTCACAGCCAGCAGCTTTTACTGTATCGATAAACTGCGTTAAAAACTCATAGCTATCTTGCTCATCAATACCAATACGTGTCTTAACAGTGACTGGAATATCTACCACCTGCTTCATTGCCGACACGCACTCGGCGACAAGTTCTGGCTCAGCCATTAAGCAAGCACCAAAGCGACCATTTTGCACTCTATCCGATGGGCACCCAACGTTAAGGTTAATCTCATCGTAACCACGCTCGGCAGCAAGCTTGGCACAAGCCGCTAGATCTACCGCATTTGAGCCACCCAATTGCAACGCCAACGGATGCTCTTCTTCGTTATAAGCGAGGTAATCGCCTCGTCCATGTAAGATTGCACCAGTCGTTACCATCTCGGTATATAGCAGGGTCTGAGAAGACATCAAACGCGCAAAATAACGATAATGCCTATCTGTCCAATCCAGCATTGGAGCGATTGAAAAGGTACGATTGATTGGTCTAACTGACATAAACTATTTATCCAACTCTATATAATGACTTATCTCACCGGAATCTAAGGGAGTGTCTATTTAGTAAAATACTCGCTCCCTAAACCCGCCGTGATAGATACCAGATTGAACAAGGTTATCAAGCAAGAAAAAGCAGCTGAAATGCAACAATGGCGCATTATAGCACTACATCGCGAGTTATAATAAAGCCCAGCAGCTAATGATTAGTGACTCATGGTTCTAAGCGCTATTTATGCGACGTCACAATATAGGACTCTAGTGTCTGTTGCAGCCACAAGGGAGCAACCACCCTTTTATCAATAGAACGTTTAAGCCATAAATAAACGGTGGGATGAGAAAAGCCTTCCAGTAGATACTTATCCTGGCTGAAATCGATTTTACTCGCATGTAAGCCATTAATATTTGATAAAAAATCTACAGCCCCCTGCACGCCAATAATCATAAATGCATCGGAATTTAGCAGACTGCTTGCCGCACTGCCTAAGTCTGGCGCGGTAGCATATACCTGCATTGGCTTTCCTTTCGCCTTAGCATAAACCCCTATCGGGGACTTATTGGCAGGAAATGGCATTGTCACCAGCTTAACCATGGGGTAGTCAATCATCTTGTCGATAGTCGGTGCATCCCAAATAGGATGCTCAGCACGCGCAATGAGATGGCCACCCCGGTGCTGAATAATCGACTTTGATAATAGCTCTTTTCTCGTTGATGGCTTAAAGCAAATTGCCGCATCGACTTCACCATCTACAAGCTGTTGCTCCGTATTTTCTGACCAAGCAACCGTCGAAATAGTAAAGTTAGGGTTGATACTATGCAGAGCGGCTTCTCTAATCACCTGCTGGGCTAACCCTATTTCTAATTGAGGCACCGTACTAATCACCACGGGGGGCTCTGCCACTGTAATACGACTAATCGCAGCGGTTTCTACCGAGATCGTGCATGAGATCATTTCAGAAAAGCAGGGGTATAAGCTATGAGTCAGCTCTGTAGGCACCTGTTTATTATTCTTGCGGATAAATAATGGATCATCAAATACCTCTCTTAATGCATTTAATGCGCGGCTGACTTTAGGCTGCGATAACCCCAGCGCATTAGCGACATCCTTGGTGCTATTTTTAAGGTAAAGCTGACATAAAATTTCAAGTGCACCAATATTGATACTAGATAACTTTTTCATTATAACCTCCACTTTCTGAGGCCATATTGGTTTGTATATACGCTTGGATCTCGTGGCCAATCCAATCTGGATAAGTCGTATTTTTTCGCATTTGCGTTAAGTAGTAGTGATAGCGACCGCTTCTTTGGTTAATCAACTCGCTAAGGCCGGAGCCGAGTTTCAACCCACCAATATTGCCCCGTTGACATAAAAATTCAATGGAATCTCGATGACATAAAAGTGCTACCGCATTGCTTTGCTCCAGTTGCAGCATTAGATCGGCCAGTAAACAAACCTTTCCCACCACGTCTAAATCCCTTGCACTATCTAAGGCATAACTCTCTAGAGGGTCAATCGCATCATAGTGCTCGTCGCCAGAAAAACTCATATATGGATAATCAAATATGTCCTCCACTTGCAGGAGCAGACCAGAATTCAGTAATGGGTGTTCCCGCCTAGCAACCAGCATATAAGCGTCTGACCTCGCGATTAAACTAGAGGTCAATTGCTCTGTATTATAAGCGCTATAGGTCACAGCGATATCCACATATTGCTGCTTGATAAGTTCAGCAACATTGCTAGTACAAGGCTTAATATGAAACAGATAGCTTTGCCGTTCTTGAGTCGCCCTTTGTTGCAGGTGCCGCAAAAGGTTGAGAGATAATGTGGGCGGACAAGCAATAACCACCTCACGCGTTCTCGTGTCATTACTGCTAACGTCTATACTCTCGCACATTTTCGCTAATTCAATCACGCGCTTCATTTTAGGATAGATTTCGTTAGCTAAATCGCTTCTCTCAAACCCTTGCTGCTTACGTATAAATAAGGGCGAATGCAGTGAATGCCTTAATGACTTTAAACTTCGACTGACTTTGGAGCTAGGAACACCTAAGGTTTGGCTAACCGTCGTGGCATTGAGTGATTCATACAATAGTACAAACACTTGAATATCAAATAAGTTATTAGCGTTTAGCTTGTTCATTTACCCTCAAATCAATCTCTTAGATTTACGTCCTAGATCCATTATTAATTAATCTAAACCAATCATTAACGCTTAGGTATACACTCCATCCATATTCGCGACACCAATATTAGTTAATACTCAATTTTGTGACCTAAGTTTAAAATTTCACACCCCGTGTAAGCCTCAAATTCTAGATTTGCAATATGTGAATTTTACACTTTCACATTTCAATATTCAGAGCAAACAACCAACTAAAAACCCAAGATCAAAATCAAACACCAAAAACCAAATGCCAAGGCAGTAGTAAAACCCAGCACCAAACCATTAAGCAGATTTAAAGACCAACGCCAACCAAACTGACTAAGTGATCAACTTCATATCAAATTACCACCTATAGCAATAACATTTTAGCAACCAAGAGTGGTTACCTTTAAGGAACGTATGATGATGATAACGAAAAGAAAAGCATCGTTAGCTCTATTGATTAGCTCTGCATTGCTAATCTCTGGCTGTTCAGATGGTGAAGACGGTAAGAATGGTGAAGATGGGGCACCTGGTGGTGGCGGAGAGCCGGGCACGTCAGGGCTGCATATCGACATGGCTGCAGATGCCATCGCCACAATCAATAACGCAAATTATTCCGACGGTATTATTAGCGTCGATTTTGAACTTGAAAACCAACAAGGTGTTGGCCTTTACGGCCTCAGTGCTGATAATCAATTTCATGATTTCCGCTTCTCTCTTGCCCAGCTTAAAACCAATGATGGCTCTGATCTTAAACAGTGGATCTCACTGTTAAATGAGACCACAAATGATGCTGGCACCACCTTTGAACAAGGCTTCGAAAAATTAAAGGATTGCGCTGAGTGCTTAGTCGACCATAAAGATGGTACCTATAGCTACACTTTCAATACCAACCTCACAACCGTAACCGATCCAGCAGGCGTAGTATTCGACCCCGCTTTGACTCAACGTATAGCGATTGAAATGCAGTTTGAGTATGACTCAGGCCATGAATTAGCAGAAAATGCCCACTATGACTGGCTGCCAGCCACAAATAGTACTGAGGGTGTTGAGACTCGTGAACTGGTCACACTAGAAACGTGTTATACCTGCCATCAGCCAGACAGTTTAAAAGCTCATGGTGGACGCCGTTTAGATATGGAAAACTGTCAGTCATGTCATAACGGCATAGTGTCAGACCCAAATGATGTGTCTGTTGAGCTTGGCCATATGGTGCACGCTATCCATATGGGACCAAATCGTGAAGGCAAAGACGCCGAAGGCAATGTCATCCCTATGCCTTACACCATTGCAGGTTACGGTGGCGATCACGCCTTTGACTACCCTGCATTCCCAACTAAGCCCTTTATGGACTGTGCGACTTGTCACGTGGAAGATGACACGCTTGCAGATAAAGACTTATGGTTAGCCAACGCCAACGCCAACGCGTGTACGGGCTGCCACACCGACTCACCTGCACAACATAAATCAGATAAAAACCCAGAGCTTGTCTGTACAGACTGCCACAGCGCCACTGTACATACCGATCATAAGAAACCTTATGAGGCGGCTGAAAACTACAGTGTTGAAGTCAGTAATGTCAGCATTAGCCCTGCAAACTTGATTGAATTTGACGTGAAAATAATGGATACAGCTGGTGCACTCGTCACTGAAGATGAAGTCTACAAGCAAGGTTATAGCAAGCCTTATATGGTTGTAAGCTGGGATGTAGAGAAAGACTATCCAGATTACAATCAATCTCCATACAGCGAGCGCCGTATCGACTTAAAAGATGATACTAAAGCCACTTGGAATACCGACAACACAGTCAGTGTTGCGGTAACCATGAACTTCCCAAGCGATATTGCTTCTCGCTCTTTAGAGGTTCTACCGGTCCTAAAAGTATGCTTCGAAGAAGGTAGTGAGACCCGCACAGATTGCAGTGCAGATAACGCCTACCCAGCTTATGTACAAACCGATGCTTACCGAGCGGTATTAAGCGATCCTGATGCGGTTGTCGCAGATAGACGATCTATCGTAGACACTGCGACGTGCTTTGGCTGTCACAGCAAAGAGTTCTACCATGATTCAAATGGCGTGAACTGTATTGCTTGTCATACCAATGATAAAAGCCTCAAAGGGAATGGCGAAGCTAGCAATGGCGTCGCACTACTGAAATCAACCAACTTCATGTACAAGGCGCACAAAGCTGAAGGCCATGATAATGGTCACGGTGGAAGTGGCACAATCCTTAAGACAGATTGTACGACTTGTCACTCAGCTGTTGAGGGTTGGGGTGGTCTAGCTTATGGCTTTGAATTAGGCCGTAATGCCGGTCAAGCCCACACAGTTCCTAGCACTCAAAGCCCTGCAGCCGATGAAACGGTTGAGACTTGGTACACCTCTTCTGATGCCGCTGCATGTATGAGCTGTCACCAGAAATACCTGTCTGATGCTGCCATGTCACATATTAGAAGCAATGGTGGTTACTTCGGTGCCAATAAAGATGCTGACCACATTGTTGATGTGAATGATGCGGGTAATGCTAAGGATGCTAAAGAAGCTTGTGCAACCTGTCATAGCCCACAGAAAGTCATGGAGCATCATGGATTTAGCTTATAGCTTTATCGTGTAAATTCTTATGCAAAAAACTGAGGTGCTAATTAGTCCCTAGCACCTCAATAAGCTCCATCCCTGCAAAAGTCAAAGGCACCTCAAGGTGCCTTTTTTGCATGTTTTGCATATACAGCCAACAAACCTTGCGGCTCGCTTAAAAAGGCTGGTTGACCATGATCCAGAATTGATTCGATTCAGCGCTAAAAGCAAGCTCAGCACGCACCACTATACTTTCAACTTCAAACCGAGCACCAAAGCCTGCAGACCACTTTAAGTCATCATGCAGTGCACTGGCGCTAAAGTCATCACTCACCTGCCCCGCTTCGGCAAATGCCACCCACTGCCACCAAGGCACATCATATAAGTTAAATACAGGCCATTCTTGCAGCGGCTGCCATCTAGGTTGGACGCGATATTCGGCGCTGTAAAGCACAGCTGAACGGCCTGTATAACGCTTACTCGTGTAACCACGCAGACGCTCAAAGCCGCCTAAACTAATACCGGCAAAACTTGGTGGACGATGATAATCACCTTGCGGTTCTGAAGTCCAAGTCGGGGTATCGGCTAAATAAAAGTTAAACGCTAAAATTTGTTGTCCAAACCATTCATTAGAGTCGATTGAAACAAACGCGCTTTGATCTAACTCCCAGGTGGTCCAGCTATTGCGCGAGCCACTACCAAAGTCACGGGTCACCTTAAAGCTGGTTTGCCCCCCCTGGGTGCTGTTTTTCCCGTTATCACGGTTATCCCAATCAAGCTCAACTGCCAGCCCCTTGGCTTCATCAGGCAAAAATTCATAGCCTTCGAGTTCACGGCTATGGGTAAAAGGGCTGAACTTAATACTGGTGACACCGGATTCCAACGGGTTCCAACTCGTTTCACCTCTGGCACGACCTAGACTGCGCACAGCACCTTGAGTACCTCGACCAATAGGCAATATATATCTGGCATGAAATTTAGTGAATGCCTCATCACCAAGCGTGATTACCCGCTCAGTATCGCCATAAGGCGCGGCTTGCTCTGGCACGTAATAGACGCCCTCTTTAAAGCGAGCCTGATACGTTTCTAACGAGAATAACCATTGGTCAACAGAGGGGAGCTGAAAGTCATTAAAACGCAGGTAGCTGACCCAGCTGTTGTTAGTGCTATATACACCAATGCCCAATATCGAAGACTGGATCTGCCCAGCGTGTTTGAGGACTCCTGCACCACCAAAAGCGGTACTTAAGCTTTCACTCGAAAACACGAAAGGCACGGCAGCAAACTCAGCATTATAATCAGCTATTGTTTGAGGGCTCTCTTGCTGTGATGAGCCAGGCTTATTCTGCTGTTGGCGTTTTGCCTTTGGTGTAACAGCTTCAATAATTACTGTTTCTTCACCGGATTGGCGTGCACTGCTTTGTTCTGCTGTAGAGGCTGCGATGGCCCAAGGCGACATAAAGCCTAGAGCTGCAATTGTACAGAGTTGATTCGTTTTCAATTTAAGACATCTTCTACTGCAACGGGCATCCAGCCTCAAATTGCAGCATCACATAAGTTGATTATTTGCTCAGTCTAGGCAAACTGCGACTCTTGGAGTCAATTTTGTTACAAGCTCGTAGGCGATAGTCCCTATATGCTCTGCCACCTCCTCTACTGGAAGGTCTTTCCCCCAAAGCACTGCGTTATCACCGACACAATCTTTAGCATCAGCGCCAAGATCCACCGTCAACATATCCATCGAAACACGACCAACAATAGGCGCTAATCGGCCATTAATTAATACTGGCGTACCGACAGGCGCGTTTCGTGGATAGCCATCTCCATAACCGATAGCAACCACGCCTAGCTTAGTATCTTTATCAGCAGTCCAATAACTGCCATAGCCAACTGGCTGCCCGGCTTTATGCTCACGTATGGCTATCAGCTGTGACACCAACTCCATCGCAGGAATAAGCCCATGCTTGGTACCCAGGTCGCCCACAACCGGTGACACACCATACAGTGCAATTCCAGGGCGGATCCAATTGGCCTGGCTTTGTTGCCAAAACAATGCCCCTGCAGAGTTAGCTAGGGTGCGATCGCCAGGTAAGTCTTTGGTTAGTTTATCAAAAGTGGCTAATTGTGCTGCAGTGTAAGGATTATCAGGCTCATCAGCGCAAGCAAAGTGGGTCATCAAGTTAATTGGCTTAGCGATGTTGTCACAGGCTAATAAACGCTGATAAACCTGATGGAACTCGTCAGGTACAAAACCTAAGCGATGCATACCAGAGTCGACTTTCATCCACACTGTGACAGGTTTGCTTAATGTTGCCTGTTCAAGCATTTCGATTTGTGATTCGTGATGAACCACAGTCTCAATATCATGCTCAACTAAGGTGGCTAAATCGGTTGCGCGAAAAAAGCCTTCCAATAATAAAAGCTTAGCTTTAACACCGCCAGCACGAAGCGCTAGGGCTTCTTCAAGACGCGCCAATCCAAAACCATCGGCATTATCTAAACATTGAGCCACGTTAAGTAAGCCATGGCCATAGCCATTAGCCTTAACAACTGCCATCACTTTACTTGACGGGGCAAGTGTATGTAGCCGGGCCAGATTATTCTTTAATGCGTGGCGGCTAATTTCTGCTCGTGGGAATGGTTTCAAAAGTAACCTTGTTCTATCTAATCTAAACATAAGAGCCTCATTGAGGCTCTATTGTAGGCAATCATGGTCGTAAAAGACCTTTATTGACGATAATTAATCTTCTTCGAATTGCGGACCGGCGTAATTATCAAAACGTGAGAATTGACCTTGGAAGGTTAAACGCACACGCCCAATGGGGCCGTTACGTTGCTTACCAATAATGATCTCAGCAGTGCCTTTATCTTCAGAGTCATTGTTATACACTTCATCTCGATAAATAAACATGATCAAATCCGCATCCTGCTCAATCGCGCCCGATTCACGCAAATCCGAGTTAACTGGGCGTTTATCGGCACGTTGCTCCAATGAACGGTTAAGCTGTGACAATGCAACCACTGGAATTTCTAGCTCTTTTGCCAAAGCTTTAAGTGAGCGAGAAATCTCTGAAATCTCTAACGTACGGTTATCTTTAAGCGCCGGAACCTGCATCAACTGCAGGTAATCGATCATGATCATCGACAAGCCGCCATATTCACGTGCGATTCGTCTAGCACGACTTCGAACGTCGGTCGGGGTTAAACCTGAGCCATCATCGATGTACATTTTACCTTGCTCAAGCATGATCCCCATCGTTGAAGACACGCGCGCCCAATCGTCATCATCTAGCTGACCAGTACGGATTTTAGTTTGGTCAACGCGGCCCAGTGACGCCAACATACGCATCATGATCTGTTCTGAAGGCATCTCCAAGCTGAAAATAAGCACGGGTTTGTCTTCGTGCAGTGCAGCTTGCTCACACAAGTTCATCGCGAAAGTGGTTTTACCCATTGATGGACGCGCGGCGACAATAATCAAATCGCCTGACTGAAAGCCAGCCGTCATTTTATCTAAGTCGCCAAAGCCACTCGAAACACCGGTTACACCATTACTTGGGTTATTGTAGAGCTCTTCGATTTTATCAACGGTCTTCTCAAGAATAGCTTTAATGCCTTCAGGACCTTCATTGGCATTGGCGCGCTGCTCAGCAATTTTAAATACTTTGGTTTCAGCTAAATCGAGCAGCTCGCTCGAGTTACGCCCTTCAGGGTTAAACCCCGCATCTGCAATCTCGTTAGCAACTTTGATCATATCGCGAACAACAGCACGCTCACGCACAATGCTGGCGTAAGAAAGAATGTTACCCGCACTTGGGGTATTCTTCGCAATTTCACCTATATAGGCAAAACCACCTACATCTTCGAGTTGGTCTTCAAGTTCTAGCTGCTCAGATACCGTGATCAAATCGATGGGTTGACCCGCGCTGACTAACGATTCCATCGCAGTAAAAATCGTACCATGAGCACGAGAATAGAAATCTTCCTTTACAACAGCTTCAGCCACTCGGTCCCAAGCATCAGAGTCCAACATCAACCCACCGAGAACCGATTGCTCAGCTTCAATTGAATGCGGTGGCATCTTCAGCGCGTCCATCTGAAGATCTCTTGGCTTCTCTTTGCCCTTAAAGGTGCGTTGTTGTGACATTAAATCTCCAAAATTCCAACGTTTAAGCAAAATGTGGTATAAAACTGGGGTCAGGCAAAGCAGGCATTTAACATCTAACGACCTGCAACTAAAAAAACACTATAACAATATTAAGGAAAGCACATGCGCAATGCATTGATTGCCGCCATCGCTCTATCGTCAGGGATGCTGCCATCAGCCGTAGCATTGGCCGATGAAGGACAATGGCAACCCTATCAAATGCCGTCTATCGCCGATAAGCTCAGCGAACGTGGCATCGATATTCCAGCTAAACAGTTAGCGGACTTAACTAGCTACCCAATGAACGCGGTAGTCGGACTGGGCTATTGTACCGCCAGTTTTGTTTCGCCCCAAGGCTTAGTTGTGACAAACCATCATTGCGCCTACAGAGCTATTCAATATAACAGCAAAAAAGAGCATAACTACCTTGCTGATGGCTTTTTAGCGACCAGTAAAGACAAAGAACCAACTGCTGGCCCAAATGAGCGCCTTTATATCACTGAAGCGGTTACCGATGTATCAGCGCGAGTAAAAAAAGATATTGGTGAAGACCCACTTAAGCGCTATGAAAACATCCAAGCTAATCGCAAAGCGTTAATTAAAGAGTGTGAAAGCAATGATAATTATCGCTGCTCAGTGCGAAGTTTCCACAACGGTTTAGAATACTACCTCATTAAACAGCTTATTATTCGTGACGTACGCCTAGTATACGCACCACCAGAAAGCGCTGGGGCATTTGGCGGTGATATCGACAACTACGAGTATCCTCGCCACTCAGCTGATTTTACCTTTTTACGTGCATACGTAGGAAAAGATGGTAAGCCAGCAGCCTTTGCTGAAGACAACGTACCTTATGTGCCAAAAAGCTATTTAAAGGTTAATGCTGACGGCGTTAAAGCGGGTGACGGTGTATTTGTTGCCGGCTACCCAGGCTCAACCAGCCGCTACCGTTTAACTAGCGAACTTAAGTTCGCTAGTGACTGGCTATATCCAACGCTTGCGACTCGCTATCAGCTGCGTATCGATACTATCGAAGCCATGAGCGCTAATGATAAAGACGTTAAAATCAAATATGCAGGCACGCTTGCAGGCATGGCAAACCGCATGAAGAAGTACAAAGGTTTGTTAGATGGCTTTAAAGCGACTGACATTGCAGGTATTAAGCAAGGCCGTGAAGATGATTTCAGTACGTGGCTTGCAAAAGATCCCGAGTATCAATCATTCCAAGCTCAGTTTGATGAGCTCGAAACCTTGTTAGTTGAGCAGCGCTTGCTGCGCCAAGGCCGTTATTACTTTGAAAACGCCCAAAGCAGCACACTGTTGTCGACGGCAAATAAACTATATCGTTTAGCTAAAGAAAAGCAAAAAAGCGATGCCGAGCGTGAAGAAGGTTATCAAGAGCGCGACATGAAGATGTTTAAGGCTCGCCTTAAGCGCTTAGACTCAAGCTTTGCGGTAAGTGTTGATAAGACACTTTGGATGCAAGACTTAGAGGCTTATTTAGCTCAAGACAACCGTGTCGCTCAGCTCGATGCCATGCTGAATGAAGGCGATAGCGATGTCAGCCTAAGTGAAAAACTTGATGCACTCTATGCGCTGAGCTCGCTAACCGATAAAGATAAGCGTATTGCCTGGATGGATGCCGACGCAACAGAGTTTGAAACCAGTGCCGACCCGTTTATTCGTCTCGCAGTCGCCCTGTACGCTCAAAACATGCAGGCCGAGAAAGATGCTAAAACATTGGCAGGTAAACTATCAAAAGCTCGCCCTGACTACATGAAGGCTATTATTGCTTATAACAAAGCTAATGGCTGGCCAGTATACCCTGACGCCAACGGTACGCTACGTATCACATACGGTATGGTTGATGGTTACCAATCAACCGATGCGCTTTATAAGCAGCCATTTACACGCTTAGAGGGTATTGTTGCCAAGCATACAGGTGAAGAGCCATTTAATGCGCCAACTAAGCTATTAGAAGCTATTGAAGCAAAGCGTTACGGCACACATGCAGTCGAAACTGTATATCAAGATCCCGCGTCTTGGTTATGCCGCCTATTCTCCTGCTTAGATAAGCCTGAGAGTTTTGGTTCTGTGCCCGTTAACTTCTTATCGAGTGTTGACACCACTGGTGGTAATTCTGGCTCACCGGTATTTAACGGTAAAGGCGAGCTAGTCGGCCTGAACTTTGACTCAACTTATGAAGCGATTACTAAAGACTGGTTCTTTAACCCAACCATCACTCGCGCAGTACATGTCGATATTCGTTATATCCTATGGATGATGGATGAGGTCGATAACGCACAAAACCTGATTGAAGAGTTAGATTTAGTGAACAACTAATCCGGTGCCATTGCACACTTAAAAGGCATATGAGCTACGCTTATATGCCTTTTTTATTTGCACTGCGACTCATGCTCTACCTTCTGCTTTCCTGCTTTCCTGCTTTCCTGCTTTCCTGCTTTCCTGCTTTCCTGCTATGCCATTTTCCAGACATAAAAAAACACCGCACTAATAAATTAGTGCGGTGTTTCAATTAAAGCATTTGCTTAGCGCAAATTATTAAGCTTCTGCAACTACAGAAAGTTTAACGATTGCTTTAACTTCAGTGTGAACTTGAACTTCAACTTCGAATTCACCAGTAGTGCGGATAGCACCTAGTGGAAGACGAACTTCGCTCTTAGCTAGTTCAACACCAGCAGCTGTAACTGCATCAGCGATATCACGGTTGCCAATAGAACCGAATAGCTTGCCTTCGTCACCAGCTTTAGAAGCGATAACAACAGACTCAAGTGCAGAGATTTTCTCAGCGCGTTGAGTAGCAGCAGCTAGGTCAGCAGCTAACTTAGCTTCTAGATCAGCACGACGTGCTTCAAAAACTTCAGTGTTAGCAGCGTTAGCAACAACAGCTTTACCTTGTGGTAAAAGGAAGTTACGTGCGTAACCCGCTTTTACTGAAACTTGGTCACCCAAGTTGCCTAGGTTAGCGATTTTATCAAGTAAAATAACGTTCATTTTATATTCCTCTAAATTAATGCAGTATTACTGATGTAAATCAGTGTACGGCAGTAGAGAAAGATAACGAGCACGCTTGATAGCGCGAGCTAGTTGACGTTGATATTTAGCATTTGTACCAGTGATACGACTAGGAACAATTTTACCACTTTCAGTGATATAGTTCTTCAAAGTAACGATATCTTTGTAATCGATCTCGGTAACGCCTTCTGCAGTGAAACGGCAGAACTTGCGACGACGGAAATAACGTGCCATGTGACAGTCTCCTAAGTTTTCAATTCGACATTTTCAGCGTGTAAAACCAAGCGATTTTGACCATTTCTGCTCTGTTGCAGATTAATGAAGCCTTCTACTTGTATTTCAACGCCGGCTGTTAGGTTTTTTGAAACGCTATTAAAGCGTTCTCCACTTAATACAACTTGGATTTGGCAATAAACGTTGCGGAGCATTTCTGCTTCATAACGCTGCGATTTGTGTTCTAACATCACTACCGTGTGGGCAATGCCTGCTGGACTATCAAACTGCCTGGAACGCGTAATGGTTCCTGCTAATACCAAATTGTTCGTGGTCAAAAAAACTTACTCAGCAGTGTTTTCAGCGCTTTCTTCTACTTCTTCAGTAGCTTCTGCACGAGGTGCACGCTCTTCAGATGAACGACGTGTGTCGCGCTCGTCTTTAGCTTTAGCCATTGGAGATGCTTCAGTGATGGCAGCTTTAGTACGCATAACCATGCTACGCAAAACAGCGTCGTTGAAACGGAAAGCTGTTTCAAGTTCTTCAACCGCTTCTGCAGTAGTCTCTACGTTCAAAAGAACATAGTGAGCTTTATGCAATTCGATGATTGGGTAAGCCAATTGACGACGGCCCCAATCTTCTAAACGGTGGATTTGACCGCCAGCTTGGGTAAGAATACCCGTGTAACGTTCGATCATACCTGGCACTTGTTCACTCTGATCAGGGTGAACTAAAAATACGATTTCATAATGACGCATTTTTTGCTCCTTACGGTTATCTAGCCTCGTTGTTGGCTCAGTCAGACCTAATAGAGGCAAGGAACTAATTAAAGTGACTGAATTAAGCCGCGGAATAGTACATAAACTCAAGCCAGAATTCAAGTAATAACTTAGCCTAGGCGTTAGCTATTTACACCCAATGATTAAATACACCAACAAAGCGCATAAGTAGCGGCTAACTCTTAGCTGTTACCGGGCTATCTCAGCTTGTGTTGTAGGATGAAAAGTGTAAGCAATCTAGTTTGCGTGCAGGCTGATTCTAGGTATTATGTCGCTACGACAAAGTAATGATCTCCAATTAGAAACACACCAAGAATAAGAATAATGCTAAAAACTCTCATTGTTGTAATTGCGCTAATGTTCTCGCAGGCGGCCTTCGCCCTCGTGCCACCAGACTACCAAGAGCCTCCTAGCGATCTGACGGCGGAAATTGAAGCGGGCTTCCAGCTCAATACCGGTAACACCGAATCCAGTAGCTTTAACGGCAGAACCAAATTGGTTTACGATACTAAGCAAACTCGGCAAGAGGGAACAGTTAAAGCTTACTTTGCTGCAGACGACGAGAAAACAACCGCAGAGAAATATGATCTTCAGTTGCAGTCTAACTATAAAGTTAATGGTGGTTACTTTTTTGGACGTGGTGACTTCACCTGGGATCAATTTGGTAGTTACACCCGCATAGCAACGGTTTCGGGTGGTTATGGTTTCGACACGATTAGCACGTCTAAAACTAAACTAAGTTTAGAAATCGGTCCTGGTTATCGTTATAATTTACCGATAGCAACTGATGACGCCCCTAATCCAGAAGCCTCGAAAGACATCATTTTGCGTACAGCGGCCAAATTTGAGATGAAACTACAAGAATACACCAGTTTAAATGCCGATCTAATCGCAGAGACAGGTGAAGACAATAATACTCTCACCCTAGATTTAGGATACAAGAATACCCTATTTCAAGACTGGGCATTTAAAATCGGCGTTAATGTAAAATATACTCAAGTGGTGCCTGAAGGGTCAAAGCAAACTGATACGATCACCGTGTTTAATCTACTCTATACCTTCCAATAGAGGCTTGCAGCACTCGGTTATAACGTTTCTAAACTCACATCAGTTTACATTACTCTTAATTGATGAGCTGAGTGAACTCGATATCAATCCGTATCTACCCGCTCCGTTCACTATCAATCTGTAGATACAAAAATGCCGATAAGAGTTTACTCTCATCGGCATTTTTAAACTGATGCTAACTTCAAAACTCAAGTTCAAACCTGAAACTCAAAGTTCATCACGCCCAAGCATTACGCAAGACGCTGGCGTACCGCTTCAAATAAGCAAACACCTGTCGCCACTGAAACGTTTAAGCTCGACACGCTACCCGCCATAGGGATCGATACCAAGGTATCACAGCTTTCACGTGATAAACGACGAAGACCTTTGCCTTCGGCACCCATAGCGATTGCTAGAGGGCCTGTCAGACTTGCTTGGTAAAGCTCACAGTCCGCTTCACCGGCTGCGCCGATGATCCAAATGCCTTTCTCTTGCAGGCTACGCATAGTGCGCGCAAGGTTAGTCACTTGATATAACGGCACCACTTCTGCTGCGCCACAAGCCACTTTACTGACAACTGGCGTTAAGCCCACTGAGTTGTCTTTTGGCACAATAACGCCATGTACACCTGCAGCATCAGCATTACGTAGACATGCGCCTAAGTTATGCGGATCGGTAACACCATCTAGAATCAACAAAAATGGTACTTCAGTTTTTTCTAGCATCGCTGACAAATCATTGTCACTCAGAATTTTTGCCGGCTTAACCTTGGCAACAACGCCTTGATGTTGGCCACCGTCAGACTTCTCGTCTAATGCTTTGCGAGAAGCGTACTGTACTGACACGCCCCACTCTGCAGCCATTTCAAGAATAGGAGTCAGTCTCGCGTCATCACGACCTTGAAGCACCCACATTTCAATTACACGCTCAGGGCTGTTTTTAAGTACCGCTTCAACTGCGTGTAGTCCAAAGGTCATATCTTGCTTTTTCATCTATTTCTTACTCGCTTTACGCTTGGCTGACTTAGCTTTATTTGCTGAAGATTTTTTTGCCGAAGCTTTTGTCTTTGTCTTGTTAGCAGCGCTGCTGCCGCTCTTATATTTACCGCTGCTAGACTTAGCGCCTGAGCGGCTCGGCTTGCGTTTCGCACCAGACTTAGATTCAGAGTCTGAACCACCGTCCGCGCCTTTGCCACTTGAAGACTCACGCTTAGAGCCAAGCTTTGCACCTTCGCGATTAACTCGCTCACGGGCCGTTAATGGCTTAGTTGGTCTACGACGTTTACCACCTGCTGAGTCACCTTCCATCATCAAGTCAATTTGACGGTCATCAAGATTAACCCCGGCAACTTTAACCGTTACCATATCGCCAATTTGATAAACCTGACCAGAGGCTTCGCCCACTAAACGTTGGCGCATATTATCGTATTGGTAATAATCACTGCCTAGACTTGAGATATGCACTAAGCCGTCAATAAACAGGTCATTAAGACGTACGAACATGCCAAAATGCGTTACAGAAGCAATAACCGCTTCAAATGTGTCACCGACATGGTCTTGCATAAACTCGCATTTAAGCCAGTCATTGACATCACGAGTGGCCTCATCGGCACGACGCTCTGTGGTTGAACACTCTTCACCAAGCTTATCAAGCTCTTCAATCTTATAATGATAACCACCATCAGCAGTCCACTGATCAGTTAAATTACCTTCTTGCTTAGCAAGTAGATAACGGATCACTCGGTGCAGTATCAAGTCAGGATAACGACGAATTGGTGAAGTGAAGTGTGAATACTCCTCTAATGCCAAACCGAAATGCCCTTCATTATCCGGGGTGTAAGTCGCTTGGCGCATAGAGCGCAGCAACATCACCTGAATAAGCTCGGCATCGGGTCTGTCTGCAATTTGCTCCATCACCGCTTGGTAGTCTTTCGGCTCAGGCTCTAGGCCACCAGCCATTGTTAAGCCACGCTCTTTAAGGAAGTCCTTAAAGTTCGTTAGCTTTTGCTCTGAAGGTGCCTCATGCACACGGTATAACACTTCACCTTTGTGCTTTTTAACAAACTTAGCTGACGCAACGTTGGCTAAAATCATACATTCTTCAATGATCTTATGCGCTTGGTTACGGTTACGCGGTACGATCTTGTCGATCTTACGTTGCTCATTAAAAATAAATTGCGTTTCTGTGGTTTCAAATGCAATGGCACCACGCTCTGCGCGAGTTTGTTCTAATGTCAGGTATAGCGACTGTAATGTCTGTAGGTGCGGGAATATCGGCTTGAGCTTATCGCTCACCTCTCCACCTTCAAGCATATCGGCAACCTGGGTGTAGGTTAAACGCGCATGTGAATGCATCACTGCTGGATAAAACTTGTAACCTGATAGCTTACCTACCGCCGAGATGGTCATCTCTGCAACCATACAAAGACGGTCGACTTCTGGCATCAAAGAACACAGACCATTAGAGATCTTCTCTGGCAACATAGGGATAACTTGCGATGGGAAATACACCGAGTTACCACGAGCGCGGGCTTCTTTATCGAGTGCCGATTCAGTGCGAACATAATGGCTCACATCTGCAATAGCCACCCATAAACGCCAGCCACCAGACTTTTTCTTCTCAGCGTAAACAGCATCATCAAAGTCACGTGCATCTTCGCCATCAATCGTAACTAGCGGTAAATGACGCAGGTCGACGCGGCCCTCTTTGTCAGCCTCGGTCACTTCATCAGGTATTTTACGTAGTTTTTTCTCAATCAAGCTAGACCAGGTGTGAGGTAGGTCGTAATTGCGTAGCGCAATCTCAATCTCCATCCCCGGCGCCATCTCTTTGCCTAGCACTTCAGTCACTTTACCTGCGGCTTTGACATAACGACCCGGTCTGCGTGTAAGCTCAAGTACCACGATATCGCCTTGACGCGCGCCTAAACGATCTTCTTCAGGGACTAGAATCTCTTGCGTAATGCGGCGGTCATCGGCAATCACAAAGCCCATGCCAGCGTCCAAGTGGAAACGGCCAACTAAAGCAGCGCTGCGCTCTTCCACTAAACGTACAATACGCGCTTCACGGCGACCTTTACGGTCGACACCCGCTTTTTGTGCAAGAACTCGATCACCGTGGAAATACATCAGCATGTCACGGTTATTAATATAAAGGTCGTCACCGCCTTCTTCTAGCTTCAAGAAGCCAAAGCCGTCACGGTGGCCAATAACGGTACCGGTTAGCAAGTCCATTCGTTCAGGTAAGCCATATGCTTTGCCGCGGGTAAAAACAAGCTCACCATCACGCTCCATCGCTCTTAGGCGACGACGAATAGCTTCTAGCTGTTCTTCACCTTCAATTTTTAAGGCTGTGGCAATGTGTTCACGGGTTAACGGGGACGTTTGCGAGCGCAAGTATTCCAAAATATACTCGCGGCTTGGGATAGGGTTTTCGTACTTCTCTTGCTCACGCTTAATATGCGGATCTTGTATCATTCATTTTCCAAATTATTGACATGACCTCTACTGGGGCATGCTTATTGTGGCGTTCTAAGGTGCTCTTTCTTTGCCCTAGCAACTGCGCTGGGCGGTATCTTTGCCTCTAACACCTTTAACAAATTAATTGCTTCGGCTTGCGTGGTTTCATCGCTAAACACTTCATTGTAAAGCCAATGAAAACCCACTTCGTAATCACGAGGACTACCATAGCCCTCACCAAATAACCGAACCAACATCATGCGAGCAGGCAGATCACCTGTCGCGGCAGCTGGCAATGTATATTGCACAGCGCGTTGTTTATCTTCGATGACAAATTTACCATCGTGATAATACTCAGCCATTCTAACCATGGCTTCAGCACTCCCCTGCTCAGCAGAGGTTTTTAACATAGCGATCCCACGCGGCGGGTTGGCCTTTACGCAGATCCCATAGTTGAGCATTTCCGCCCAAAGATACTGATACAAAGGCTGCTTTAGCACCTCAGCCCTTGCTTCAATATCCTGCACTATCTGGCAGTCATCACCTTTAACTTGCGTTAAATAACGTTTGCTCCGAATTAACTCAACCAGCTGCTCCTGAGTATAAACATCAACCGCCTTAGGAGTCGCAAAACTTGGTAAAGATAATATAGACAAAATTATAATCAATGCATAACGCAGCATAAGGATTCTCAATGACAATAGGGTTAATCTAATAACGTGTTATCAAGTGACCAATATTAAAGGATTACTCGAATATACTCTATTTAATGTCATCGGCAGTATAACGTATTTCTTGAGTACCGCTTTAGAGGAGTCAATAAAAAGGCCGCTAATTTGCGGCCTCTTGTTATTAACTAAACGGATTCACTAGAATCATGGTCTCGTTTCTATCCGGACCCGTTGAGATAATATCGATTGGCGTTTCTAACAACTCTTCTAGACGCTTAATGTAGTTCAATGCTGCTTGTGGCAGTTGCTCTACAGAAGTCGCACCAAAAGTTGATTCGCTCCAACCAGGCATAGTTTCTAGAACTGGAGTAACCAGCTCATAACCTTCAGCCGCTAGCGGTGTTGTCGTAGCAACAGTTCCATCTGGATACTGATAGCCAACACAAATCTTAACTTCTTCTAGTCCGTCTAGAACGTCTAGTTTAGTTAAGCAGAAACCGCTTACGCTGTTGATTTGAACTGCGCGCTTCATCGCAACGATGTCTAACCAACCTGGACGACGTTTGCGACCAGTAGTTGCGCCAAACTCGTGACCCTTAGTACCTAAGTAGTCGCCGATTTCGTTTTTCAATTCTGTAGGGAAAGGACCAGCACCAACACGTGTGGTGTAAGCCTTCATGATACCCAGAACGTAATCTAGATGACGAGGACCAAATCCAGAACCTGTTGCAACACCACCAGCAGTAGTATTAGAAGAGGTTACGAACGGATAAGTACCATGGTCAATATCTAGTAACGTGCCTTGAGCACCTTCAAATAGAATTGGTTCGCCAGCTTTACGTGCCTGATCAAGTAGCTCAGATACGTCAGTGCACATGCTCTTCAAGTAATCAGCAATCGCGAGAGCATCTTTCAATGTCTCTTCGTAATCAACTGCGTCGCACTTGTAATATTCAGTCAGCATGAAGTTATGGTAAGCCATCACTTCTTTTAGTTTAGTTGCAAACAATTCTGCATCAAACAGATCGCCTACGCGTAAACCACGACGAGAAACTTTATCTTCGTATGCTGGACCGATACCACGACCCGTTGTGCCAATTGCATTATTGCCGCGCGCTTTTTCGCGAGCAATATCAAGAGCACAATGGAATGGTAAGATCAGAGGACATGCTTCAGAAATTAATAAACGTTCCTCTACAGGTACGCCACGCTCTTTAAGCATGTTAATTTCTGTCATCAGAGCGTCAGGTGCTAGCACCACGCCGTTACCAATAATGCACTTAACATTATCGCGTAAGATCCCTGATGGAATAAGATGAAGAACGGTTTTATCGCCATCAATTACTAAAGTGTGACCCGCATTGTGGCCACCTTGGTAACGAACGACATATTTAGCCTGTTCGGTAAGAAGATCGACTATCTTACCCTTTCCTTCGTCACCCCATTGGGTGCCGAGAACTACAACGTTTTTGCCCATTATTTGCTGCACGGTAGTGGTTAAAACGGGATTTTAGCAGATCTATAGGGGCGGTAGGCAAGTAATTTATGAAAAAATAATCAATAACACCACACCAACAGTGACTAAAGAACCACCTAACCTTCGCAAAAGTTGCTGATTTTGATTGGAAATTTCTTTTAAGTAGGCCCGCCAACGATTTGGAAACAAAAGTGGCCCAATTCCTTCAATAATTAACACAAAACCCAATGACATCATGATTAACTCAAAAGACATAACAATGTGTTCCTTAGGGTGAACAATCTAGCGGATAAAACCGCAATAAAGTACTTAAACTAATCAAAAGCACTTCGGAGCCAAGCTATCAAACGAATACCTATTCTGTATCAAGATCTACTCGCTCTGCGAGAATTTAACGCTGCAGAGGCTGTGTTATTAGTTGCGTCTCGGTAACAGCTCCTGCGTTACTCTACTCCCTATATCCATATAGTCGTGCATTTATGGCATTCGCAGCGCCTGACCATCCAGATAGGGAGGAAATCTCTTATGTATGTAGAGAACATACAAGACCATGCTATTCGCAACAAGTGAAGAGACCTTTAAGCCTGTTAACACAACATCGTAAGCAGTAAAACTCGCCATTTAGAATGTGTTTTAGCTACTCATACCAATTGCACTAAGTATCTGTTCATTCAGTGGGAGGAAGCAAGCATTCTACCCGCCATTGGCCTTGAATTCGTTCGCCAACAAACACTCTTAAGTAGCTGACATTATTATACGGATTGGTATAAGCCCTAAAGCACTCGTGACAAGCTAGCACTTAACGCTTTTCAAGCTAACTGTTATAGCAAAATAAAGAGACACCATCAGCGATGATGGTAAATTTTAGGCAATAAAAAGCCCAGCATATAGCTGGGCTTTTTGAATTCTGAAAGCGAAAATTAACGCTTAGAGAACTGTGGCTTACGACGTGCTTTACGTAGACCAACTTTCTTACGCTCAACTTTACGAGCATCACGGGTAACGAAACCAGCAGCACGTAGAGAAGGACGTAGAGACTCGTCAAGTTCCATCAACGCACGGGTAATACCGTGACGGATTGCACCTGCTTGGCCAGTGTTACCACCACCCTTTACAGTTACCATGATGTCTAACTTCTCAGTCATTTCAACTAGCTCTAGAGGCTGACGAACAACCATACGAGAAGTTTCACGACCGAAGTATTCGTCTAGAGGTAGCTTGTTAACGATAATGTTACCAGTACCTGCTTTAGCGAATACGCGAGCAGTAGATGTTTTGCGACGGCCAGTGCCGTAGTATTGAGTTGCAGCCATTGCTATAATCCCGTTTAGATATCAAGTACTTGAGGTTGTTGTGCAGCGTGGTTATGCTCTGTACCAGCGTAAACTTTAAGCTTACGGAACATGGCACGGCCCAATGGACCTTTAGGTAGCATACCCTTAACAGCCTTTTCGATAATCATTTCAGGCTTATGAGCTTGTAGCTTCTCAAAAGTGATCTGCTTAATGCCACCGATGAAACCTGAGTGTGAATAGTAAACTTTGCCTTTAGCTTTGTTACCAGTCACAGCAACTTTATCAGCGTTAATAACGATGATGTAGTCACCAGTATCTACATGAGGCGTATACTCTGGCTTGTGCTTACCACGTAGGCGAGAAGCGATTTCAGTAGAGATACGACCCAAAGTTTTACCTTCGGCGTCAACGACGAACCAATCACGAGTGACTGTTTCTGGTGTAGCAGTAAAAGTAGTCTTCATTTACAAAAACCCAATGTTAAAATTCTGTCTCACATGCTTATGCCATTATTGGCAAAAACACAAAAAATGCCATTCCCCGCCCCTTCGAGCAAAGAATTAGGCTTTACAACTTCCACCTAAATGGTGGATAACGAGGGCAGGTTGCGGATTATAGACAAAGCTGAGTTAAAAATCACCTGTTTTTTTAGTTTAATTCTTATCAGTTTTAAATCATTGTTGGCCAACGCTTGCTCTATTTCAAAAAACGTTAACCTACTGTTTGCCGCTATCCGCATATCAAGGGCACTCGGTCCAAAAACGTGCCACATTGTCTGTCTCTACTCGGTTATTTTTAAAGAGTTTACGCTATTTAGCTGATTTACCTTTAGGGGATATGCTCTAAAGCAAGATAATCATGGGATTGCATCTCTGTTAGCCTTGACCGACAACGCCTAAATTCAAAGCTAAGTAAACCTTCTGTATAAATGTCTTCTAGTGATACCGCCGATGAGATAATCAACTTAACATTACGCTCATAAAACTCATCTACCATTGCCAGGAAGCGACGAGCAATATCATCTCCAGTCAAATGCTCACCCATCTGCTCAATATTACTGAGTAATACCGTGTGGTAAAGTCTGGCGACTTCCATATAGTCGCGTTGACTTCTTGGGCCATCACATAACGCTCTAAAGTCGATAAGCAAGACGCCCTGAGCTTGCTGACGTATATCGATCACTCTGCCGTCAATTTCTAATCCTTGGGTCGAGACCTCTGACTCTGGCGCTAACTTTTCAAAGTACTCATGCAAATTCTGCTCAGCTTTCGCATCAAGCGGTGAATGGAATATTTCAGCTTGCTCTAACGTTCTTAAACGGTAATCAACACCAGAATCGACATTTAATATATCGCAGTGCTTATTAATAGCCGCAATAGCGGGTAGGAAACGCGCGCGCTGCAATCCATTACGATACAGCTCATCAGGTATAATGTTAGAGGTTGCAACCAATGCTACCCCTTCTGCAAATAGTGATTCACATAAGGTGCCGAGCAACATGGCGTCTGTGATGTCTGAGACAAAAAACTCATCGAAGCAAATCACTTGGTATTGTGCCGCCATCTTTTTAGCGATGATAATCAGCGGGTCTCTTTGACCCTGTAGCTCGGCAAGATCAATATGTAATTGGTGCATAAAGCGATGAAAGTGTGCCCGTAACTTTTTATCGCCCGGCAAAGCATCAAAAAACGTATCCATAAGATAGGTTTTTCCGCGCCCTACTCCGCCCCACAAATATAAGCCTTGAACTGCAGGCTTGTGTTTTTTACTAAAAAATGAAAACAGACCGCCACTCTTTAGTGGGTGAGAATTTAAAGCAAGCAGATCATCATAGACCCGTTGTAACTGTTTTACGGCTTGTTCTTGTGCAGCGTCATGTGAAAAGTCATCTCGGGTTAAGTCTTGTTGATAATGCTGCCAGGGGGTTAATTGCGACACGTAAATCATTCTCTATATTGTAGGGGTTACACACAAATCAACTCAATGTGAGCCGTTTGACGTCTTTTTATGCGTAATATACTAGCACGCAACAAAGCCGCAATGCATATCTGCCCTATACACGTAAATCGCCCAATATTTATAGGAGATTGATACAAATCAGCTCTACTCTGCTAAACATTGATCCGTATGACGATTTATTTTTAGTGGATTCTTCAGTAAACAGTACCACGCTAGAAAGCTGCGATGTATATTTGGCAGCATCAACATCATATCAGTATATTTAGGAGTCTATATGGAGTGGGCATTAACCCTTGCCGCGTTTGTGATTGGTGGCGTATTCGGCTATCTAGGCCATACTTTATTAGCCAAAAATAATCGACATAAAAACAATAATGAACAGTTAGAGCAAACACAGCTTGAACTAAGCCAATATAAACAAGAAGTATCAGATCATTTCGATGACCACTATAAACAGCTTGCAGAGCTGAGCGCACAACTAAACCGAGTTAACCAGCAGTGGAATGCATCAGCTAAGCTGTTTACATCTCCGGCCACAGACAAACAACTACCAGAATTAAAGCTACTGTCTGCTGACAAAGGAAAAGATATCGATAATCAAGCAGAGCTGCTTGAAGAACCACAGCCTACCCTTGCCTGAGATTGTGGGGATAAATTAACCTTTATTAATAATTGATGAACTTTTTGATACTCACTTGAGTCCGAAACAATATGAATGAAAAGCTCTTTACGTATCAGTGTCTAGCGCAGCACTTATATTGAAGAGCCATTCAATTTAGTTTTGAAAAATTGGAGTAATATTTAAATGAAGACAAAATTATCCTTACTTTCAGCAGCGATATTAGGCGCAGCACTGACATTGGCCCCAGTGGTTTCCCAAGCCGCTATTCCCTTGGCCGTTAATGGGCAAGAGTTGCCTAGCTTAGCCCCAATGCTACAAAAAACAACACCTGCAGTTGTTGCTGTGGCAGTGTCCGGCACCCATGTTTCTAAGCAAAAAGTACCTGATGCTTTTCGCTATTTCTTTGGCCCTAATGCGCCACGCGAGCAAGTGCAGGAGCGCCCATTTAAAGGCTTGGGATCAGGGGTAATCATTGACGCAGACGAAGGCTATATCGTTACCAACAACCATGTAATTGAAGGTGCAGATGAGATCCTTATAGGCCTGCACGATGGCCGTGAAATAGAAGCAAAACTGATTGGCGCCGATGCCGAATCTGACATTGCCCTGCTGCAGATCAAAGCTAAAAACCTTACAGCGTTAAAGCGTGCTGATTCAGACGAGCTGCAGGTTGGCGATTTTGCCGTAGCCATTGGTAATCCATTTGGCCTTGGGCAAACCGTCACCTCAGGCATTGTCAGTGCCATGGGTCGAAGCGGCCTCGGTATCGAAATGCTAGAAAACTTTATTCAAACCGATGCTGCAATCAATAGTGGTAACTCAGGTGGCGCCTTAGTTAACCTTAACGGTGATCTTATCGGTATTAATACCGCTATCGTCGCTCCCGGCGGCGGCAACGTGGGAATAGGCTTTGCCATTCCCGCCAACATGGTGAACAACTTAGTCGAACAAATTATTGAACACGGTGAAGTACGCCGCGGCGTTCTCGGTGTTATGGGCCAAGATTTAACCAGTGAGCTAGCGAAAGGTTTTGGTATTGAAACTCAGCATGGCGGCTTTATTAATGAAGTTATGCCTGACAGTGCTGCCGATAAAGCCGGTATAAAAGTCGGCGACATTATCGTTAGCGTTAACGGGCGCAGCATTAAAAGCTTCCAGGAGTTACGAGCGAAAGTGGCGACTATGGGCGCGGGTTCAAAAGTTGAGTTTGGCCTTATTCGTGACGGAGACGAAGAAACCGTTACTGCGATTCTTGGTGAATCAACTCAATCTGCTGAGGCAGCAGCTGGAGCCGTACACCCAATGCTACAAGGGGCTAAACTTGAAACAAGCAACTCCTCTGGTGTTGAAATTACCGATGTCGCTCAGGGGTCACCCGCAGCTGCAAGTGGCTTAATAAAGGGCGATGTGATTGTTGGCGTCAACCGTACTAAAGTGAAAAATCTAAAGGGGCTTAAATCGGCACTCGAAGATCAAAAAGGGTCTGTCGCGTTAAAAATTAAGCGCGATAACACAAGTCTTTATTTGATCCTTAGATAGTCATCACTATGTTTGTAACAAACAGCCGAACGTAATGCTCGGCTGTCTTTTTAGCATTTAAAACGCATTATCATTGGGTACTAAGTACAAGCTAGTACAAACATGTTAATATAATTCATCTTTTCAGCATTTACTCTCAGACATGATCATCAAAGACGCTCTTATATATGTCGGTAAAGCCATTATTTTTGGCCTTATCATGGCTGCAGTTATTATTTTTGTTTTACCACTGATTACCGGCCAGAGCTTAACCAACGGCATTACCAGCCGAGTCTCCACAAGTAGCAACGAACTGTCTTTCTCTAAGGCGGTGCGCAGAGCAGCACCTGCTGTCGTCAATATTTATAGTCTGAGCATCGATCAATCTAAGCCGTTAAATCCTGGATCCCTTCAAGGATTAGGTTCTGGCGTGATCATGAGCTCTGAAGGCTACATATTAACGAACTACCATGTCATCAAAAGAGCCGATGAAATCGTTGTGGCTTTGCAAGATGGCAGAAAATTCACCTCTGAAGTGGTTGGTTCCGATCCTGAAACCGATTTAGCGGTACTTAAAGTTGAAGGTGATAACCTTCCTGTTGTACCTGTGAGCCTAGATATCCCGGCTCGTGTTGGTGATGTCGTACTGGCTATTGGTAACCCATACAACCTAGGACAAACCATTACCCAAGGGATCATCAGCGCAACGGGTCGTAACGGTTTGAGCTCTGGGTATTTAGACTTCTTGCAAACCGATGCAGCCATTAATGCCGGCAACTCAGGTGGTGCACTCATTGATACCGCTGGCCAACTTATTGGTATTAACACCGCAGCCTTCCAGATTGGTGGCGAAGGTGGTGGACACGGTATTAACTTTGCCATCCCAATTAAACTAGCCCACAGCATTATGGGTAAGCTGATTAAAAATGGCCGCGTTATACGTGGCGCACTTGGCATTAGTGGTGAAGCCGTCGGTCCTGTTATGGCGCAAATATTAAATATCCCCGATCTAACGGGTGTCGTGATTACCGAAATTGACCCTAATGGTCCTGCTGCAAAAGCTAAATTACAGCCTCGCGATGTGATAACCAAATATGAAGGCGAGTCTATTCCCGGCGTAGAGATGCTGATGGATAGAATTGCTGAAACCACACCGGGTAAACAAGTGATGATGACCGTTATTCGAGAGGGGAAATCCTACGAGGTCCCTGTAGTGATAGGCGAAAAGCCAGTTCACTATAATTAGGTTCTAGGCTTAAGCACTAACAGGTTCTAGGTTCTAGGTTCTAGGTTCTAGGTTCTAGGTTCTAGGTTCTAGGTTCTAGGTTCTAGGTTCTAGGTTCTAGCAAAACATAAAACGCGAAAAGGCAAAACAGCATCAGCTGTTTTGCCTTTTTCATTTAATGCTTATTCTCTTGCTGAATCGACTTGCTCTTGTACCAGCTTTAACAGTCTCAACCCAATTGGCCTTTACCGTCTTAGCTTTACCTTCTTGGCTTTACCTTCTTGGCTTTACCTTCTTGGCTTTACCTTCTTGGCTTTTCCTGCTTTCCTAGAACCGAGGATCTTTCTTAGCCTCTCCTAGAACCTGCTATTTTGTTTGAACAGACCAACCCAAAATGCCAATTCAGATAGCACGCCTAAAATAACGAAGCCTGTTACACCTTTTGCCATTCCCGCCACATAACACCCTATCGCTGCGCAAATTAACCCGGCTAAGATAGCGAGTCTCATCCATAAAACTATGATGTTCTCCTTTTCTACTTTCCCTAAATCTCAGCCTAACAAACTGTAGGCAACCGCTCATCTGTTTCAGATTAAACCTTATTCACTCTCGCGGTGTGTTACTCAGCGAAATCCCCACAGAAAAAGCCACGCTAAATAGCTTAGCGTGGCTTGCCGGGAGGGACTAAATAATGATGATGAGCTTATTGTTATTTATGGATTTTAGGTAACGCCTCAGCCCTCTGTGTATAGTCTGCATGACACTCACCACAAGAGTATTGTGCGGTAGACCATGGCATTTGGAACTTGCCATCTTCGGTGAACTGCTTCGCAGCGGGGTCAAGGTCAATAGTGAACAAGTGAGACTTCACATCACCAAATACTGTTGTGCCATCTTCACCTAAATGAGTGACGGCGCTCTTGGCAAGCTTTGGCATATGACAATCCGTACACTCAGCGGCTTTATGCGGCCCAGCAGCCCAAGTGTTTTCAGCAAACTCTTTATCATGACAAGTGGTACACTCTTTCACTGCACCAGTGTGTAAACCATCAGCGCTGTCTTGATTGACCGTTGATTTGTGAGAGTCATGACAAGTGGTACAAGTCATATCTTTCTTAGGACCAATCTCTTCGCCCGCTTTGTAAGTACCATGATCCTCAGGAACCACACCTAGCATTTCATCGCCAGTTTGGTGATGCTGCGCTAATCCACCTTTCGCAATAATACGGCCACCCACCTTGCTACCGTCAGGGAAGGCAACGTTATAAGCACTGACAAAAGTTGGATAATCTTTCTCACCATCACGAGTATGACACTCAGCACAAGTAACCGCTTTACCAAAAGCCATATCTTCAGCTAAGAAGTCTTCCGTAGTGCGGGCCATAACTATCTTAGTGATATTATCTTTTGATGGTGCAGCGATATGTTCACTACCCGCGCCATGACAAGATTCACACTGAATACCTTGCTCAGCAAATGTGCCGCCCATACCTGGTAGGTCATCTTGACGTTCTAGATTACGAACATCATCTCCTTCGGTAGTGCGTTTCCAACCAGTAGTATGACAATTACCACACTTGTATTGGTAGTTCATATCCCCCGTTTTATAGTTACCCATCACATCGGGGTCATTAAGGTGGTTATCGGGGATATTAAGCTCACCCTCTGCGTTACGTATGTTGTACTGCACATTGGTACCAGTAACGATATAACCATCGGCATCTAACCAGCGCATCTTCCAATGGTAACCACCGACGACATAAGTAACATCGTCATAGCTTGTTGGTGCACCTAAGGCATTGTTCGTTGTACCGTCAGCATCAGGGCCTGCAAATTGAAGTAAGTTAATAGCTCCTGTAATCGACTCCTCAGGAGTATAGGGGAAAGCAGGTTGCTCACCGTTAGCAATTTTTTGGATCTTAAAGTTATGACCTGTTTTACTAAAGGTCTCATATTTACCACTATGACATCCCGCACATGCCGCGCTGCCAACATAAGTAAGTGGCTCCGGCACAGGTTGTGCTGCAACTGTCACGTTCACCACAGCTGAAGCCTCATCAGTGCCGTCGGTTATTGTATAGTTAAACTTCACTTCGCCCGCTTCAGAGCCAGCCGTGAAGTCAACCTTACCGCCTTTTATCACGGCACTATCAGAGTCAACAGAAACAATAGTTAAGCTATCACCATCGGCATCGGTATCATTGGCAAGCACATCAATTGTAACAACCTCAGTTGCCAACACATTGGCAATATCGGCCACAGCGACAGGGGGAGTATTCTCAACGGGTAAATTTTCATTATCGTTATCACTACCACAAGCAACCAACATGGTTATCATGCTCGCGAGTAATAGTTTTTTACATGGAATTGTTGTGTTCATAAGTTCATCCTCAACATTGCTATTCACATCGCCAACGTTGCAGGGAATGGCGATTGATATGCCTCTTTGGACATGTTTCAAGTATTGAAGAGTTACTACTAAAGAGATAGATAACTAGAGTTCACTGCTACCAAAGAGTTGTGAACTATAGTTATCAACTACCGACTAGAGCATTGTTTAATAAGATATTTTAACCATGAGAAATGTTGTGATTTGTTATCACAAATTGACCAGTATTGGTCAGAATGTAGATCTTGTTCTCATTTTGCGTAACAAGCCCAGCCTTCTTTAACTGGCGTAGGTGGAAATTAAACTTAGTATGGTCCTCAATTTCAACTAAGCGGCAAAGATCCATAAATTTAACCCCTTTATGGGCAGCTAACACTTTAAGTGCTTTACGCCGGTAAGGGTTTGCCAGCGCGCTGTAAACTAAATCTGGATCAAGATCGCTACGACTCTTAAATAGTTGCTTCTCGGCTAGACTTCGTCTTATCGTTACGATCAGCTCATGGCTTTTAAAGGGTTTAGTCATCACACTGTCTGCGCCCTTTTTCATGGCATCCACAGCGGTATCGACAGTCGCATAGGCTGTGATAATTATTACTGCGATTAAAGGCTGGTTTTGACGCAAATTAGAAATTGCTTCAACCCCTGTCATACCAGACATCAACAAGTCCATCAATGCAATATCGAAGTGCTGCCTATCACTCGCCTCAATCGCTGCTTCAGCACTCGTCACTGCTGTAACGGAAAACCCTTCTAACTCTAGAATTTCAACTATATTTTCGCTCAGTTCAATATCGTCTTCAGCCAGTAAAATTGCGGTCATGAATGGTGCCCCCGATAAAAAGTGAGTTCAACTCGTGTGCCTTGTTCTTTACAAGGCTCACAATATGCATTTTCCCATTATGTAGAGACACGATTTGCTCGCAAATCGCTAAACCTAAACCCGCACCTTGCCCTATTGCCTTGCTGGAGTAGAACAGTTCTGTTGCACGAGACAGTTGCTCAGGAGTCATGCCGTTACCCGAATCTTCAACTGAAATATGGACCTTCTCATCATCTTGAGTGGCTTTTATAAGAATAGCGCTATGGGGATGAGAGGCGTCAATGGCATTGCAAAGCAAATTAATAAACAGCTCTTCGAGCTTAATTTTTTCTGCATATAAAATGATACTCGCACTGCATTCAAGCTCAATGTGATGCTGCTTAGTGCGGTGTGCCAGTAACTTTACGGCCGAATCGAGTACATTGTTAATGGCGATAAAACTACGCTTGCCCGAAGCAGGCCTCGCATAACTGAGTAACTCTTTACTAATTGAAGAGGCTCTTTCAATCCCTAGGCGGACGCGGCTTAAGTAATTGGCTTCAGACTCTGATCTTTGTGGGTGTTTTCGCTCCCAAAGATCGAGCGCTAATGTCGATGAGGCTAGCGGGTAATTAATTTCATGGGCAACCCCCATGGCCAACTGACCAATCGCCTTGTACTTATCAGCTTCAATAGCTCGCTTAAGTTTTGCTTCTGTGGCTTGCTCTTTTTCTACATCAAAGACTTTAAGCGCCTTAAACAGTGCAATTAAGATAAGACCACCGGCTAAGGTTCTTAACACAGGTACGCTATGATGATAATCCGTGGGCACCAAACCTGATAGCACTCCGTAGATCATTAACCCAACACCACAAAGAGCAAAGTACTGACCATAACCATGCTCATCTTGACGCAAACTGTTGCCATAAACCATCATACCAATACCCGCTAAAGCCGCAGAACCAAACCCGATCAAGCTACGCGTATAGCGGCTCGCTTCTTCAAACCCGGTTTTGTTCACTGAGAGGTGGTGCAAGTCAGGGATCACTAAATAACCGTAACTAAGCAACAAGGCGATAATCAGTCCATGTCCGATATAAGCAAGGCGTTTATTGCTAATGGTTAATATCAACCAAGCAAATACCATCAAGGCCGCGTAGGATAAAAATAGCTTTACCAAGCAGAGCCATTGTGTCAGGTGCGATATCATCGGAAAAAATGAGCACGTAAAGCTCTGACCATTCATGAAACGCATGGGAAAACCCAAAAACCGCTAGCGCCCATAATGTGGGGGCAATTTTTAGCTGACTATAACGAAAGTTACGAAACAGGACGGCGCAGCCCATCGAGAAAAAAACGAGGCCGTAGAAAAGATAAATATTAAACGTGACAAAAACAGGCATGGGTACACCTTAGCACCTACCTATTAAGTATGATTTGATCTGCTTCTTGTTTCGTCAGGTTGTAAGTTGCGTGAGTTCAAAAAATAAAAAGCCACTTAAGTAAAAAACTTAAGTGGCTTCTTTGTTGCACCAGGATTTATCTTAAGACTTAACGCGCTCGACGTGTCCGCCCAATCCCTTAAATTTGTCTTCAATATGCTCGTAACCACGATCTAAGTGGTAAATACGATCGACGATAGTAGTTCCTTCAGCCACAAGGCCTGCAATCACTAAGCTTGCTGACGCACGTAGATCCGTTGCCATCACCTGAGCACCATTAAGCTTTTCAATACCATGAATAATACACGTATTGCCTTCAAGCTCCATCGTTGCGCCCATACGGCTTAACTCAGGAACATGCATAAAGCGATTTTCAAAAATCGTTTCGGTAATGGTTGACGTGCCTTCAGCGAGTGCGTTTAACACACAGAACTGCGCTTGCATATCAGTAGGGAAACCTGGGTACGCCACTGTTTTGATATTGACAGCTTTAGGGCGCTTGCCCTGCATATCTAACTCAATCCAGTCATCACCTGTGGTGATGTTTGCGCCTGCATCTTCAAGCTTTGCCAAAACCGCTTCAAGTGACTTAGGATCCGCTTTAGTACAACGGATTTTGCCACGGGTCACAGCCGCAGCAACCAGGAAACTACCGGTTTCAATGCGATCTGGCATGACTTTGTAATCACAGCCTTTTAGCGATTCAACACCTTGAATACGCACGGTATCGGTACCCGCACCTTCAATTTTAGCACCCATAGCAATCAAGCAGTTTGCCAGATCGACCACTTCAGGCTCACGGGCAGCGTTTTCGATAATGGTTTCACCATCGGCCAATGATGCTGCCATTAGCAAGTTTTCTGTCGCGCCAACGCTAATCATATCCATAAAGATATGCGCGCCTTTTAGGCGGCCATCAACACGAGCCTTAATGTAGCCCTCTTGCACTTCAATCTGTGCGCCCATCTGCTCAAGACCTTGCAAATGCAAGTTAACTGGGCGCGCACCGATGGCGCAGCCACCAGGCAAAGACACATCGGCAGTGCCGTATCGTGCAAGTAAAGGGCCCAAAATAAGAATCGATGCACGCATGGTTTTTACTAACTCATACGGCGCGCAAAACTCATTTAGATTGGTTGTTGAGATACACACTTTATCTGTGCCAGAGCGAGTCACTTCAGCACCTAAGCAGCGAAGCAATTCGCAGCTTGTGTTCACATCTCTTAGATTTGGTACGTTAGAAACATTGAAGTCTGTCTCGGCCAGCACGCCCGCCATTAAGATTGGCAAGGCAGCGTTTTTAGCACCTGAGATAACCACGTTTCCAGCAAGTGCACCACTTGCTTCTATTTTTAATTTATCCACTTTAACTCTCTAAATCCGCGATTACATATTAAAAACTTTTTCACGCTTCCATTGTGTTGGCGTGAATGCATTAATCGTAATAGCGTGTAACTCACCGCTAGTAATGCGGGCCATTAATGGGCCGTAAATTGTCTGTTGTTGTTTCACTCGTCCCATGCCGTCAAAGCACTCACCTACAGCAACAATCTTGTAGTGTGTCCCTTCTTGGGTCACTTTAACTTCCTCTAAAGAAAGCGCGTCTAAAAGGATGGTTTCAATTTCTTTGCATTCCATGGAACTATTCACCTTACTTAGCTTCTTCAATAAAGAAGTCGTTTAAATCATATAATATAATAAATTTCTTAAGCTGCTCTGAAGGCGAGACTAACTTAAGGCTTGCACCTTTGGCGGCAAATATACTGACGAACTCAAGTAAAAATGCCACCCCGGCGCTGTCACAATACTCAATGCCAGAAAGCTGCAAAAATGCAGTCTCTGGCGCTAAAATACTATTGCGGCTATTCCATAGACTACGTACCGCATCTTGATCTAGTCGACCCGATACCGCACAGTTAATCCCTTGCTGCTTAAAACTTGCCACTAACTCTGTTTCTCTTTGGCGTTTAAGTCAATGCGCTCAGCGGTGCGTTCTTTGAGCATGGTTATCACTGACTCAATACCTTGTTGGCGAACAAGGTTAGTAATCTCTGATTGCTTCGATGATAACAAGCTTACCCCTTCAGCAACTAAGTCAAACGCTTTCCATGTACCGTTTTTTAAGCGACGCGCTTTAAACTGCAACTTAATTGGAGGGCGGCCTTGTTCAACAACTTGCACATTAACACTGACAAACTTTTCATCGGCAAAATCTTCAGCTCTACCATATTCTACAGTTTGGTCGGTATATTCAGTAAACGCTTGCGCATAGGTTGAAACCAAATAGTCTCGAAATGCCTCAACAAAACGGTCACGTTGATCTTTGCTCGTCTCACGTAAATACTGGCCTAACACCTTATAAGATGCGTATTTATAGTCGATATACGGCATCAACTCTTCCGTCACAATCACTTTTAAATGATCCGGATCTGAGGCAATCAGCTTTTCATCTTGATGAAAACGCGCAAAGGTCTTATTTGCGACCTCTTCAACCATAGTAAAAGGATTGGTTTGGTCGATATCAGCACTTGCCACTGCGTCTGCAGCCTGCGCACCTAGACTACACACCGCCATCAAGACGAACATAATGCTGCGATAAATACTTTTAAACATATTCGTATACTCCAATAGCTTACCGAAGGTTAATCCTTTGAACCCATGCTATACAGCAACTGACCAATCAAGTCTTCTAATACTAGTGCTGAGTGGGTGTCCTCAATACTGTCGCCATCGGCTAACAATTCAATATCGTCGTCCATAAACCCTGGCGTTAGCCCTAAAAACTGCTCACCTAACAGGCCTGAGGTTAAAATAGATAAGGTGCTGGTTTCAGGAAAATACTGATAACGCTTATCCATGGCGATGCTGACTACTGGCACCAACTTCTCAGGGTCAAGATTGATTTCGCTCACACGACCAACCACTACGCCACCCACTTTAACGGGAGAGCGTACCTTAAGACCACCAATATTACTAAACTTGGCGTACAGCGTATAACTGCTATCGCCCGATTTGACCTCGACGTTGGCAACGTTAAACACCAATACTAAAAAGGCTGCCAACCCGGACAATAAAAATAGACCGACTAGAATCTCAATTTTCCTTGTCAACATAACTCATTTACCACTCTATTCAATAAATCTAAACAATAATTAACGACGTGGAAGCTTCCTGCGTCACCGTAAAAATTACTGGCCAAACATCATCGCTGTCAGCAAAAAGTCCAATGCTAAAACTGCTAGGCTCGATTGAACTACCGTCTGCGTCGTTGCACGGCTAATCCCTTCAGGATTAGGGATAACATGATAGCCACGATAAAGTGCAATCCATGTCACCACCACCGCAAATAAAAAGCTCTTGATAATGCAGTTAACAATGTCTTGTCGCCACTCAACTGACGCCTGCAATATCGACCAAAAACTACCACTATCAATGCCCTTCCACTCCACACCAACTATGTGGCCACCATAGATCCCTACAGCAGTAAACATCAAGGCTAGCAATGGCAAACTGATCACTCCCGCCCAAAAACGTGGTGCAATAATTTGCCTAAGCGGGTCGATAGCCATCATTTCTAGACTCGCCAACTGTTCGGTACTCTTCATTAGACCAAGCTCTGCCGTTAGCGCCGAACCTGCTCGGCCAGCAAACAGTAGCGCAGTCACTACCGGGCCTAACTCCCTTAATAAGCTCAAAGCCACCATCGGCCCAAGACTTTCTTCAGTGCCAAAGCCCACAAGAATATTATAGCCCTGCAGCGCGAGTACCATGCCGATAAACAGACCCGAAACCAAGATGATCACCATCGACTGCACGCCCACAACATACAACTGCTTTAGCAGTAATGGGGTGCCTTTTCGAAATCTTGGGCGATGTGCAATTGCGCCCCATAGCATTAAGCCGGCTTGTCCAAGCCCTACCACTAACTCAATTGCAGACTTACCTAATCGCGCAATTTGATCAATCAAGCTCACGGAGTAGTTCCTTCTTATAATCTTCTGCAGGATAGTGAAACGGCACCGGGCCGTCGGGTTCGCCGCCAATAAATTGCTTTAATTGCGGATTATCGGCCAAACGCAGCTCTTCTGGTGTACCGTGAGCAATAATGCGCTTGTCTGCCAACACATAGACGTAATCTGCAATGCCAAGCACTTCTACCACATCATGAGATACCACAACAGAAGTGAGATTGAGTGCATCTGACAGTTCACGAATAAGCTTAACCAGCACTCCCATAGAGATCGGATCTTGCCCCGCAAATGGCTCATCGTAAAGCACCATCTCAGGTTCTAATGCAATTGCGCGTGCTAATGCTGCTCGGCGCTGCATACCACCGGACAGCTCTGTCGGCATCATCTGCGCGGCGCCTCTAAGCCCTACGGCTTCGAGTTTCATCAATACGATTCGGCGAATAATCTCTTCTGGTAGACCTGAATGCTCTCTTAGTGCAAAAGCAACATTATCGAATACATTCATGTCGGTAAACAGCGCACCACTTTGAAACAGCATACTCATACGTTTACGCAGAGCAAACAGTTCACTGCGGCTGCACTTATGTACGTCTACGCCATCGAATTTTACTGTTCCGCTATCAGGGGTTAACTGCCCACCAATAAGCTTAAGTAGTGTGGTTTTTCCGATACCGCTTGGGCCCATGATCGCGGTAACTTTACCCTGAGGTATCGACAGGCTGACATCTTGAAAAATGACACGTTCGCCGCGGCTAAAGGTCATACCTTGAGTTTCAACCAATGTTTTGGGGATTTCAGTCATGCAAGCACCCTGCATCTAATAATGGAAACTTCCGTTTTCCGTACCGGAAAGGGAGAAATTGTACGTAATTGACTAAAGAGGCACAACCAAATCAAGACTATCTCACCTCAATACTTTCATTTTTCTTCAATTACAGCGAAAATACGCGGCTATACCCCAAAATACTAAGAATCGATGTTATTTAATATTTTTATGTTAGTCGCAGGCTTAGGCGCCCTTGTTTGGAGTGCCGATAAGTTTGTTTACGGTGCAGCAGCCTTTGCTCGTAACCTTGGTTTACCGCCAATGCTTATTGGTTTAACGATTGTCGCTATGGGGAGTTCGGCTCCTGAAATGTTCGTTGCGGCGACCGCATCACTCGAAGGCATGACTGATACCGCAATTGGTAACGTACTAGGTTCTAACATCGCTAACATCACTTTAATTTTGGGGATCACCGCTTTGCTCGGCGCAATTTCGGTGAGCTCACAGACACTCAAACGTGAAATCCCAATGATGCTAGTCGCTACAGTGATTGTAGGTTACTTTCTTTACGATGGTTTTTTAACCCGTATCGAAGGCATTAGCTTATTAGTGCTATTTATCGCTTTAATGGGTTACCTAATCTGGCATGGCTTAAACAGTAAAGACAAAGATGCATTAGCCGTTGAAGCAGAAAGCGAAGTGCCTGCCGACGTCCCAACGGGTAAAGCCATTTTATGGCTGATTGTGGGTATGGTATTGTTACCATTATCCGCAGACTGGATGGTACAAGGTGCAGTAGGGATCGCTAAAGCGTATCATTTGTCTGATTTAGTTATCGGTTTAACCATTATTGCAGTCGGTACCAGTCTGCCAGAACTCGCCGCTTGTATTGCCGGAGTCTTAAAAAAAGAAGATGACCTTGCGATCGGTAACATAGTTGGTTCAAACTTATTCAATATTCTAGCGGTACTTGCTATACCTGGCATTATAGCGCCTGGCGCTGTTGATGCAGCGGCGAGTACCCGTGATTTTTATATGGTGCTTGCAACAAGCAGCGCACTTGCAATACTGATCTTATTATCTGGACGCGCCAGACAGCTAAAACCATGGCATGGCGTAGTATTACTTATTACATTTATCGCATACCAGGCATTACTCTTCCTATCTTAGCAATGGGTGCGATACGTTAAGCAGCAATTTAAAGAGAGACCAAGAAATGGTAGATGCAAATCAACTACGCCAATGGGGTACTAAGGTCATCGATATCGAGAAACAAGCACTCGATAATCTGTATCAGTACATTGACTCTTCAGAATTTGCCCAAGCTTGCCAATTAATATTGCAATGCACAGGTAAAGTTATCGTGATGGGCATGGGCAAATCAGGACACATTGGCAACAAGATTTCAGCCACACTAGCCAGCACAGGTACACCTGCATTTTTTGTGCATCCCGGTGAAGCTAGCCATGGCGACTTAGGCGTATTGAGTGAGAACGATATCGTACTTGCGATTTCAAATTCAGGTGAGTCGAGTGAGATCTTAACCTTAATGCCAGTCATTAAGCGCATGGGGCTGCCAATGATCTCTGTCACGGGTAAGCCAGATTCTAATATGGCGAAGCTGGCGCAACTGCACCTTTGCATTGAAGTACCAGAAGAAGCTTGCCCACTTGGGCTTGCACCAACGTCGAGCACCACAGCAACATTAGTCATGGGCGATGCCCTAGCGGTTGCGTTATTGCAAGCGCGCGGCTTTACTCAAGATGACTTTGCACTGTCTCACCCCGGCGGTAGCCTAGGGCGAAAATTGCTACTTAAAGTCAGTGATGTCATGCATAAGGGCTGTGAGTTACCAAGTGTGCAAAATGATATCTGTATTACTGAGGCGCTGTACGAGATCTCTAAAAAAGGCTTAGGCATGACAGCGGTTGTTGATGCCAGCAACACCTTAGTCGGTATTTTCACCGATGGTGACCTACGCCGGGTTATCGACGCTGAAGTCAATTTACGCACTACTCCTATCGCAGAGGTGATGACTAAAGGCTGCGTCACCATTACCGATAACGTGCTTGCAGCAGAAGCATTAAAAGTCATGGATACTAAGAGTATTAATGGTTTAATCGTGATTAACGACAAACAACAGCCTGTTGGCGCATTAAACATGCTAGATATGGTCAAAGCAGGAGTAATTTAATATGTCCAAGCAAGGTTTATACGGCCCTATTAGCGATGTAGTCTGGCAAGCAGCCAGCAAGATAAAACTACTCATTTGCGATGTTGATGGCGTGTTTTCCGACGGCCTAGTCTATATGAGCAACAGCGGTGAAGAACTTAAAACATTCCATACTCGTGATGGATATGGCGTACGCTCAGTATTATCTAGTGGCATCCAAGTGGCGATTATCACCGGTCGTAAATCACAAATCGTTGAAGACAGGTTTACCGCTCTAGGCGTTACCCACATCTACCAAGGTGTCGATAACAAGTTAGCCCCCTATAATGAACTGCTATCACTTTATAATGTTAGCCCTGAAGAGGTCGCTTATATTGGTGATGACATGGTGGACTTGCCCGTTATGCAGCAGGTTGGTCTTTCCGTTTGTGTGGCCGATGGTCACCCATATGTAAAACAACATGCAAAAATGACCACCCATATTAAAGGCGGCCACGGCGCCCTACGCGAACTCACTGATTTACTACTATTAAGCCAAGACAAGTTTGACTCAGCTCATGGGATGAGTATATGAACCGCGTCACCCTTGCGATAATCGCACTTTTTGGCACTGCACTTTTGCTCTATTGGCAAGTTCAGTCTAAAAAAAGCGAGCAGGAGCTGAATATCGATACAAGTCAGCGACCCGACTATATTATCGATGATCTACGTAGCATCGAATATAACGAGTTAGGCTTCATCAATAGCGAAGTAACAGCGAAACACATGGAACACTTTGATAGCGTCAATATGACCTATTTTACTGAGCCTGTTTATCTCATTTACCCTGATGATGGCCTAGCCGAATGGCGACTTAAAAGTGATAAAGGCAGCCTGAATAAAGTCACTGGCAAGGTAACGCTAGAAAACAATGTTATTATCGACTCGATTAGCCCAGAAGAGCCGATACAGACGTTAAGCACCAGCTATTTAGATCTTGATTTGAATACTATGATCATGACGTCAGATGAAATTATCCACGTCACTGGCAACGAATTCGTCATTCAAGGTGTAGGCTTATATGCCGACCTGAATGCCCAGAGCGTAAAACTAATCAGCCAAGTAGAAGGTATCTACGAAGCTCAGTAACGCCAACATATTGAACAATTTTACACTCATACTAGCTAAAGAAAACGCTTTAGCTGAGTAGAAGGACGCTATGAAATACAATCAATCTATCCTTGCAGGCCTATTTTGTCTGCTCAGTTTCAGCTCTGTTGCTAAAGTTGATGACCTGATGCAAGAGGTGAAAATTGCGGCCGCTAGCCAAGAAGCTGATATCAAGAATAATCAGGTTATCTTTTTTGGGCCTGTCGAAGTCACTCAGGGCACAATCAAGATGAATGCCGATAAGCTACGGGTTTTCTCAAAAGAAGATAAGAGCGGTAAAACGCTTGTGGCGACTGGTAACCCAGCCACTTACACCCAAATAATGGATGATGGACGCCCGGCAACGGCTAGCGCAAAAGAGATCCGCTACGAACTTGCTACGCGCACACTCACCTTAGTAGGCGAAGCCACCCTAGCGCAAGACGGTAGCCAGGTCACAGGTAACCGCATTAAATACAACATCAGTTTGCAACAGCTTATTGCAGAAAGTACTGGCAAGGGCGATGACAGAGTTATCACCATTATTCAGCCTGAAACCTATCAGGAAGAGAAACCAGAATCGCCAGCGAAAAAGCAGGAACAGCAATGAACCAAATCACCTTAAAAGCGGTCAATCTTGCTAAGAGCTATAAAAATCGTGCCGTCGTACAAGATGTTAGCTTAACCGTAAAGACAGGTCAGATTGTTGGTTTGCTTGGCCCAAACGGTGCAGGTAAAACAACGACATTCTACATGGTGGTTGGCCTAGTACAGAGTGATAAGGGTAAGATCTTTATTGATGATGACGATCTTACGCTCGATCCTATGCATTTACGCGCCCGTAAAGGTATCGGTTACCTACCTCAGGAAGCCAGTATTTTTAGAAAGCTGTCAGTACGTGACAACATCATGGCCGTCTTACAGACTCGTCATGACATCAATAACGAGCAACGTGAAGAACAACTTGAGCATCTACTCGAAGAGTTTCATATCACTCACATTCGTGACAGCCAAGGTATGGCATTGTCTGGAGGCGAACGCCGCCGGGTAGAAATTGCTCGGGCACTCGCAGCTAATCCAAAGTTTATCTTGTTAGATGAGCCGTTCGCGGGTGTTGACCCCATTTCAGTTATCGATATTAAAAAAATTATTGAACAACTTAAGAGTCGCGGTCTGGGCGTACTGATCACCGATCATAATGTTCGCGAAACTTTGGACGTTTGTGAGCGTGCTTACATAGTAAGCCACGGAAATCTGATTGCTGAAGGTACACCTGCCGAAATCTTGGACAACCAACAGGTTCGAGCGGTGTACTTAGGTGAACAATTCAGGCTATAGTTAATTCACAGTATGGAAGCTGAAAAACTCAATATGGAATTATTTCCAAAAAAAATCAACGTGTTGAGTTTTTGAGCAACCTTCGCCAGTTCAACGAGCTTTAACGTTTAACTACAGTGTAGGGAATAGCGGTAAAATGAAAGCGTCACTCCAGCTCAAAATGGGTCAACAGCTCACTATGACTCCCCAGTTACAACAGGCCATTCGCCTGTTACAACTGTCTTCTTTAGAGCTGCAACAAGAGATCCAACAAGCATTAGATTCTAATCCGTTACTGGAGCTAGATGAAGAGCAGTCAGATGGCGATATGATCAACGATGAAGATCACTCTGTAAATGACTCTAATAGTGAACTCACCCAAGATAGCGCAAGCGTTGACACCTCCGAAGCCCTCACCCAAGATTCCATGCCCGATGACCTGCCTATGGATACCACTTGGGATGAAGTCTACACCGTTTCCTCTAATGCTAGCTCAGGCGTAAGTCGTGAAGATGACATGCCATTCCAAGGCGAGACTAGCGAAGGCTTATATGAGCATCTTGAGTGGCAAAAGAACCTCACCCCATTTTCAGATAACGATCTTGCTATCGCCACCGCGATTATTGATGCGATCGATGAACGAGGTTATTTAACCCAGAGCTGTGACGAAATTCTCGAAGCGATGGGCGATCCTGAAACTGAACTCGATGAAGTCGAAGCCGTTTTAAAACGAATTCAACATTTTGATCCTATCGGTGTTGCCGCCCGCAACTTAAGTGAATGCCTACTTATCCAGCTAGCACAATATGCCGCAGATACACCGCACATTGAAAATGCAAGATTACTGATTAAAGACTATTTAGACCTTATTGCGGGGCGTGATTTTAGGCAGTTAATGCGTAAAACAAAACTCAAAGAGGATGATTTACGTGAGGCGATCACACTGATCCAAACTCTTAACCCAAGACCTGGGCTTGCCATTGCACGCAGTAAAGATGAATACGTCATTCCCGACGTGTCTGTCAGCAAGAAAAAAGGTCGCTGGGTGGTAGAGCTAAATCCTGACTATATGCCTAAGATTAATGTTAATCAGCATTACGCATCAATGGCGCGTAGCACAACGAATCAGGCCGACGGTCAATTTATCCGTGGCCACCTGCAAGAAGCTAAGTGGTTTATAAAGAGCCTGGAAAGCCGCAACGACACCTTATTGAAAGTGACAAACTGTATCGTCAAATTCCAGCAAGGCTTTTTTGAGTTCGGTGAAGAAGCCATGAAACCTATGGTACTCAATGACATTGCCGAAGCTGTTGAAATGCATGAATCTACCATTTCACGTGTTACCACACAGAAGTACATGCACACCCCAAGGGGCATTTTTGAACTAAAATATTTCTTCTCAAGCCATGTGGGTACCGACGATGGCGGAGAATGCTCATCGACAGCAATTAGGGCATTTATTAAGAAATTAGTCGCAGCTGAAAACCAGAGGAAACCGTTAAGCGATAGCAAAATGGCCCAGCTTCTGGCTGAACAAGGGATTAAAGTTGCTAGACGTACGATTGCAAAATATCGAGAAGCGATGCTGATCCCGCCCTCAAACCAACGTAAGAGTTTATAACTCAAAATTAGGCACATGGAGGATCGATAATGCAAATCAACCTGACAGGACATCACATCGAAATCACCGATTCACTACGCGGTTATGTAGAAGAGAAATTTACAAAGCTTGAACGACATTTCGATCAGATCAATAATGTGCACGTTATTTTGAATGTACAAAAAATGCAGCAGATTGCCGAAGCTAAAATTCACCTTAAAAAAGGGGAAGTATTTGCTATTTCGGAACATGCAGATATGTATGCTGCAATAGACTCCCTGATCGATAAACTAGATCGTCAGGTTATTAAACACAAAGAGAAGCTGACTAAACACTAACGATGGAACTAAGTACCATCCTGCAGCCGGAGTGCACTACCTGCGCCACTCCGGGCAGTAAGAAAAAAGTACTGGAGTTAATCAGTGACATTGCCGCTGTCCAGTACCCAACCCTTTCTTCACAAGAGATCTTTGAAAGTCTCTTGGCACGAGAGAAAATGGGTAGCACGGGAATAGGTAATGGTATAGCGATTCCTCATGGAAGGCTGTCGAATATAGAACGTCCAGTTGCAGTATTGGTTAAATGTGAAGTTCCTATCCCATTTGACTCATTCGATAAGCAGCCTGTCGATATTCTATTTGCTTTATTGGTGCCATCTGATCAGTGTGAGCAACATTTAGCAACACTGTCTTGTATGGCTGAAAAACTCAACGATAAAGCGGTGGTTAAGCAGTTGAGAAAGACCAGCAATGAATCAGAGCTATACCAAGTCATTACCCAATAGCTAACTACTCAGGTCTTTAAGTTATTTATTTTTTTACACAAAAGGTAAATGATTTAAAGACCTAAGTAATTATTACAGCAATATTATTTATTCTTATTCACCCGCTCAACTTCTTGCTTTCAGCCTTAAAAAAGTTAATCTATACACTTACACAATATAACCACAAAAATCATACATTTTGTTTAATGTCTATCAGGTAATCATACGATGAAGCTTGTTTTAGTCTCAGGTCGCTCCGGTTCAGGTAAGTCCGTTCTATTAAGAATGCTAGAAGATCTCGGCTATTATTGTGTCGATAACCTGCCCTTGCCAATGATGGGGACCTTACTCAAAGAGCTATCGGGTAACACTAAGCTTGTCGCCATCAGTGTCGATATTCGTAACCTGCCAGAAAAGAAAGATGAGCTGGTTAAGCACCTCACTTTTCTGCCTGATGGGGTCGAGTTATTAAGCTTTTTCCTTAACTCAAGCGATGAAGTGCTACTTAAACGTTATAACGAGACCCGTCGTCTGCACCCTTTATCGCACGATAACATTTCGCTTAAAGAGGCCATTGCGCTAGAAGGTCGCTTGTTAGAGCCGCTAGCCAACATTGTCGATCATTATATCGATACCTCAAATCTCAACATTTACGATCTTAATGATCAGGTGCGTGAGATCCTACTTGGCAATCTTGATAAAGAGTTGATGATCAACTTCGAATCGTTTGGTTTTAAACATGGTATGCCAACCGAAGCTGACTTTATGTTTGATGTACGATTTTTGCCAAACCCACATTGGGAGCCCGACCTGCGCCCTATGACTGGGCTCGACCAACCAGTACAAGATTTCTTAAATGAACGCCCAATGGTCAACCTGTTTATTAAACAGATTGAAGATCTACTCGAAACTTGGTTACCCGATCTAGAACGTAACAACCGTAGCTACCTTACCATTGCGATTGGCTGTACCGGTGGCCAACACCGATCGGTTTATATCACTGAGCGCCTTGCTGCTCACTTCAAAGATGGCAAACATAAAATACAAGTCCGCCACCGTGAGCTAAAAAATGCCGACCATTGAACGTGAAGTTACCATCTGCAATAAACTAGGTCTTCACGCTCGCGCTGCCACAAAACTCGTTGTTTTAGCCTCCGAATTTGATGCTGAGATCACCATCATTCAAGGTGAGAAACAAGCCTCGGCTACAAGTGTACTAGGCTTATTGATGTTAGAAACAGGAATGGGAAAAACGGTACAACTCGTTGCAACCGGGACAGACGCCCAAGCAGCGCTCGATGCCATTTGCCAATTAATTGATGCCAGATTTGATGAAGATAATTAATTCGTTATTTTCCTAATGAATTTCCTAGCTACCGCACATAAATACTCTTGAGTTACGTTATGATAAGCGCCTTTAAAACGACCCAGTGAGGGAGCTATGCCGATTGAAGTCTTAGATAATCAAACAACTGACCAACGTCTCAATCAGCTGACTCAAGCATTAGGCAACGGTATGTTTGTCCACGTCCGCAACATGTTGCAGGATATGGCTGCAACGGACATTGCTTTTATTCTCGAATCTTCTCCACCTCGTACTCGTCAAGTGCTATGGCAACTGATTGACCAGGAACACACAGGTGAAATCCTCGACGAACTCGGTGAAGAGCTTAAAGACAGTCTCATTGCTCAGATGAGTCCAGAGCGCGTTGCAAAAGCCGCCGAAAACATGGACACCGATGACTTAGCCTATATTTTGCGAAGCCTGCCTGACAGCATCTTTAAGCAAGTTTTGCAGTCAATGACCAAGCAAGATCGCGTGCGTGTCGAACAAGCGCTGTCATACCCTGACGACACTGCTGGCAGCTTGATGAATACCGATACGGTTACCTTAAGGCCAGACGTCAATATCGACGTGATTTTGCGCTACTTGCGGATCCGCGGTGAACTTCCGCAAGCCACAGACATGCTATATGTGGTCGATAAACAAGACAGCGTGTTAGGTGGTGTACGTATTGCAGATCTGCTGACCTGTGACCCAAACGCCTCAGTACGTGAAATAATGGTATCGGATCTTGAAGGGATCCCTATTGGCATGTCTGACAGCGAAGTGGCGCAGCTATTTGAACGACATGACTGGGTGTCGGCCCCCGTTATCGACGCTGACAACAAGCTACTTGGCCGTATTACCATCGATGACGTGGTCGACGTTATTCGTGAAGACGCCGAACACTCTATGATGGGCATGGCAGGTATGGACGACGATACTGATACCTTTGGTCCAGTATTAAAAAGTACCTTTCGCCGCTCACTATGGTTAACCGTTAACTTATTCGCGGCATTACTCGCGGCATCAGTCAGTAATATGTTCGAAGGCACGATTGAACAATTTGCCACGATCGCGATTCTGATGACTATTGTTCCCAGTATGGGCGGCGTTGCTGGTAACCAAACTTTAGCTCTGGTTATTCGCGGTATTGCCCTTGGCCAAATCGGTAAAAGCAATTCTCGCTGGTTGATAGGTAAAGAGCTCGCCATTGGCTTCCTCAACGGCTTGCTGTGGTCTGTTCTCGTTTTTGTCGCTGTATGGATATGGAAAGGCGATATCGCCTTGGGAGCCTTGATTGCTGGCGCTATGCTCATCAATATGACGGTAGCGGGTCTTGCAGGGGCAACGATCCCTCTTATGCTAAAGAGGATGAACATCGATCCTGCATTAGCAGGGGGGATGGTATTAACCACTGTCACCGACGTGATTGGCTTATTTGCCTTCCTAGGCTTAGCCACGATTTTCTTACTTAACTAGTTATCAAGTTCGTTATCAAATTAGTTATTAAAGACTAATCAAAAGGCCGCTATTGCGGCCTTTTGATTACAAATCCTATTGCTTTAATGGGGCATCAAAACCGTAGTCAGCGAGGATCATTTGCCCGGGTTCAGAGAGAATATACATCGCCAGTTTCCAGGCATCTTGTTGGGCATCATCGAGTACAATCAAACCATAATTAGCTCCAACACTTAAAGGCTCAGGCAGCTGAACAACTTGCAGATCTTTGACCTCTTTCTGAGCCAGCACCGCATTGGTGCAATAAGTCAAAAACAGATCGGCGCGTTTATTTTCCATCACCCAAGCATAGGTATTACGGCCTTTAGGCGCTTTTGCACTGTTTTCACCACCGGTGAGCTGCAATGCTTTGGCTTCTAGCTTAGCCGTCGCTCCAGCCTGTAAGTGGTCAGCCTTTGCAAATATTTTCCAGGCGTAGTCACCTGAAGGATCGGCTTTGGGCGTTGAGGTACCTAATCGCACGTTAGGATCAAGCATCGCAGCTAGCACCCCCTCGCTGTTGATTTTGACACTCGGCTGAGCAATGGCACACATCTGATTGCGCGCAAACATCACTACGCTACTGCCCTTCCCCCCAGCTTGTAATGCTTGTGGGTGCTTCATATTGGCAGAGGCAAACACGTCTGTGTTTTCACCTGACTCTATACGCTTAAGTAATAATCCTGACGGTCCAAAATCAGCATGAACGGTTTGCTCACTCGCTGCCTGATAGGCACTAACAATATCATTCATAGCATTTTTTAAACTGCCTGCCGCTCTCAACTCAATGGGGTTAGCATTAACAGCAAAAGGTAAGCTTAGAAGTGAAACTAGCATCCATTTTTTCATCATTTTTTCCATTATCAATATTCGTTTTTAAATAAAGGCACTCATTTTAAGCAATGACAAATCATCTATAACCAAATAACAATACTTGCCTTTTAGCAAACTAACTTTAGTTGCCAAACCCGAGAGTTCAATCACGGTATCATTAGGCAGACAAGACAAAAAGTCTCATCCCCCCCTCATATTACTGCCGCCATAAATCATAGCAGTCTTAGAGACCGACTTTAGCTCAATTTCATATATTGATAGGAATAAATAACACCGACACGACAGCAGGTTAGGACATAAAAAAGCCACTCAAGAGTGGCATTAATTCAACGCATTAACGATTGCACGTTATGCGTTTGGCATCGGGCTTAAAATAATCTCTACACGACGATTTTCAGCGCGACCTTGTTTCGTTTGATTCGAAGCAATTGGCTTTGACTCACCCATACCATGCGAAGCAACTCGCTGCGCTGGTACCTTTTGATGAGTTAAGTAGTTCGCCACCTCACTCGCACGCACTTGCGATAACCTTAAGTTATATGACTCGGCGCCAGAACTATCAGTATGGCCCATTACATTTAACTTGGTTTCATCATATTCAAGCGCGACCAACACAACGCTATTTAGCACTTGCTGAGCACGCTGACTTAAGTCCGTTTGATCGACACCAAACGTCACGTCATTTGGCATATTAAGGATAATGTTATCACCGCTACGTGTCACACTGACACCAGATGATTGCAGCTGCTTACGAAGCTCAGCTTCCTGCACATCCATGTAGTAACCAATACCGCCACCTAATGCAGCGCCCGACGCAGCACCGATCAATGCACCTTTACCGCGATCGTTTTTACTTGAAGACGCAACGCCAATCGCCGCACCAGCAATAGCACCAATCAGGGCGCCGTTGGTCGCTTTAGCATTTTGAGATTCGTTGGAATAAGGATTAGTTGTTTGACAACCAGACACCATCATGGCGGCGATAAGGCCACCAGCAAGATAAGAACTACGCTTTACGCTCATTTGAACCACTCCCAACCACTTGTGTGAGTCACAAAAGCGGCCACTTATAAGTTGTATTTGCAAAGCAGTATATAAACCACAGCAAATTAGACAATGGACTCGCTTGTTAAGTGATTCAAAATCGAGCAATTAACACTGAATTAATAGCGTAGCCAATAGCCTCTGCCGTAGCGCAGCTCTGCTGCCCCCCGACATATCTACGCACCAATATAGTGCGCACGCGCACCATTTTTGAGCAAGATTTCGCAGGTTCCATGCATAACAGTAAGCTCGGCAAATTTAACCTTATGAAATGTAATGATTTTAAATATATTGCGGCTTTGGCATATGTTAAGCATATATATTATTGAGTATTCACAGACACTAAAAAAATAATAACAAACTCTGTTTCGTGAGTAACGACAAGGTCAAGCTAGACAACCTTGCCATGGGAACTCCGTCACCACGCTCAAAGACGTCCAAACCACTGATGTTTTAACATTAGAACTTAAAAAGAGAATGCCGATGGATGCTATGAACCTGAACCTTAAAGTTATCAACGAAGTCAAAAATAACGGCCGTTTGTTATCGGACGTTGCTAAAGATTATGGACTGTCGACAAAAACCGTTTATCACATTATTCATGAAAATGAGCGAGGTTCAAAATCAACTTCTTTGCCCATTATGCAACAGACCAAACAGCTCGCTTTACGTATAAAGCAGCTACTCGGTCGTCGTTAAATTAACAGGCTGTACCCTGTTAAAGCAGAGGCGGGAAACACTATTTTTCGCCCCAACGAAATCAAAAAATTAACGCGCTAACTCTATTCAAATAAAATACGCTTAATGTGATTTTCGCCTCTGCACCCCATCATTAATCCATTAGCAACTATTGAAAGGTTGTCAGTCGATAGCCCAGAGACTCATCATCATCTTTGTTTAGCACCATGGTGTAATTCCCCGCTTGACTAAATTGCACAACATCTGACTGATACAATAAAGTTAATGTGTCATTTTCATCTTCAAAAACCACACTAATTTCATAGTCATCAGAAGGTAAGCTAATCACGCCTAGCTCAGTGAACTCGAGTCCTGTAAGCTTGTATTGGGCAGACTCAATCGTCTCGCTTGCTCGTACAAAATAGATCATCAATTCGTCAAAATCAGAGACCAAATTGGCCAAACTAATCTGGTGCTCATAGGCTCTTGGACGATGATCGTGACTGATGGTCATGCCATTGGTTTGGCCCATTTCATCTTCATACAATAAAATGGACTTGCTTTCGTCTTGATTGAAGGTCACCAATAGATTATTTGCAAGAACAGCGTTCGTTGTACTGTCGACAATACTCACGCCATAATCGTTATAGCCAATGTCCTTAAATTCTGTGAGTTGGTTTTGATTCAGATCATAAAGATATTGCGACTCTTCGTTACTCACAATCTGCGCATTGATTGTATGAGTCGCATTTAACCCGTTAAAGAAGCGAAACTCTGCATTAGCATCAATATTTGCATGCGTTTCAGGCGTCCCTGTAGAATCAACATTATCGACCGTCAGCTTAGGAACCCCAGGGCCAAAGCTATTGCGAATAATTAATTTATACACAGTGTTAGCATTCAGTTCGAGTGTCGCGGTGGTATAAATTGGTACTGTTTCCCCGCTTTTAGTGAGGTAGAGTACATATTCTCCGGTATCGTACATCTGCTCAGTGGTGTGCTCTTTGTAATTAAGAGAATCAAGCATTACTGCTGAGCCAAACTCCTCACCTTGTTTGGCAAAATACAGATCAAAACTGGGCTCTCCCATCGCAGCATGTGCAACTAATACCTGCATCTTACTGTAATCACCACTTTCATCATTATTAAGTTCATCCATTTCGCTACGGTTATAGTTAATATCGACAAACTCGGGCTCGCTATAATCTCCAACTAGCATAAAAAGATGGTTTTCAGTGTTACCCAACTCAACAATCGACTGATAGAGGGATTGCTCATCATTTGTCGCATCAAACCCTGTAATTTCTAACTCTACGTTCCCCGTCAGATACTCATATCTAGGCATAGTATCGGCGTATTCAACGTCGGAGTATGGATAGTCATCCAATACTAACCTTGTCGCAGTGCTATTTGGCGAAGCATTATAATATTGGATATAACTACTGTTGCTGCTTGATTCATTATCATCAGAGCTACAGCCTGCCATGCTTAGCAATACTAATGACAAACCAGCGCCTGCCCACCGTGTAAATTTCATTTATCTTCCTTAACTAATTAGCAATAAGTGCGTTACTTATGACACTCAAAATACGTCAAGAACTGTCAGATTGTGAAATGAACAGCAAGGCTTTGAATAGCTTTGTAAACTTGTGTGAGTTTTCGAAAATATGCCTGTAAAACGGCAAGATTGAACAGATAAATGGTCAGGAAACGCATTTCAGAAACAAAAAAGCAGCCTTACTAAAGCCGCTTATTTATGGGGTAAATATCAATCGGACGAGCTAACTTGCCAATAACACTCTAAATTGATTCGCGAGTTTCTTATCGTCTTGTCGACCATATTTGATCAACAGATCCTCTCGACCATCACCGTTAAGATCTTCTGTCTTTAACATGCCACCTTCGACAGGGAGTTTAAGCTCATGCTTTTGTGCGTCACGGCTAAACAAGCTATCACCGCGCTGGCCTAAATAGACTTTCAAGGTCGACTCATCATCAGACAGCAACAGATCTTTTAAACCATCACCATTGAGATCGGCCAGCTTCACCACTGGGCTACCGGTTTGTCCCGAGCTCAAACTAAAATTAAGCTCTACCTCTTTAGTGACGTTTGAGTCATCACTAAAACGACCATTCGCGTCCATCTTAAACAGATGAACATCTTGGTCTATACTGCCCGACAGTAATGCGCCGATAATTTGCGACACTCCAATATCGAAGCCAGCAACCATCACTTCATCTTTATCGTCATTATCGATATCGATAAACTCCAAGCCCGTTAATGTCCCCTCAGCCCTAACAACACTGCTAGCCACCTTCGGGAAAGCTAACTTTCCTTGCTTGTTTTCCCCCAGATAGATCTCATAATCGTTAACTCTATCGAACACGCCGCTGCTCTTGGTATAACGGATCACCATATCGGTGATACCGTCATTATTGAGATCTTTAAGCTCTTCGACTTTGCGGTACACCAGCTCACTTTGATCTAATTGCTCTCCATAAGCATCACGCTTATTCCACCAGTCAATTCCGCTGATAGGCTGGCTCACCGAAATAAACTCAGCAATAGGATCAAAGCCCCGAACACCTTCTGAAGTATTTCTACGTTCTAGGCTTTGAGCTTCGACTTGAGTTTCATTTTTGGCTTGAATTCTCGCTTGAGCTTTGCTTTGAACGCTGCTTTGAATTTTGACTTTAGCTTGAGCATTGGCTTGAGTTTCTATGCCAGCTTGAGTCTGCTTATAAACTTCCAGCTCCCCCTCACCAATTTTGACGATATCGACCAAACCATCGAGATCAATATCACTGACATAAAGTGTAGACTGAGTATAAGTCGCGCCATCATCAAACAAACGAGACTGAGGTTTAATCGGCAGAGTTTGGCGCACAAAACCTTGTTCTGCGGCCAAGAAAAGGTGTACTTGATTAAAATCATGGATCAAGATGTCATCGCGTTGATCGCCATTGAGATCCTCAATAAACTCGCCACGACTAATAAAATCGGGCCGATCTTTAAATGACAGAGAATCGATGTTAGCCACAGCTTCAATCTGCAATTGTCCGACACGATCATTATTAACCAATACTTGCAGCTTATCTTGAGAAAGAAAATATAGCTGCTGCAGTTCACCAGCCTGATACTGCGTGATATCAAAACTGTGCAGCATTTGAGGCAACTCAAGCTTAAAGGCCAGCGTATATTGACCCTGTTCGAGTTTATAGATAGCCATCCAGCGATGGCTCAAGCCATCAACGCCAAATGCAACTAACTCTTTACCCGGTTGCGATAACAGGTCGGCAGCGATAATCGGGTGAGTTAACTCAAAAGGCGCGTTAATGGTAGATTCGGTAAAGCTCAACGTCGAATTAGCACTAACATTGAAAGATAAGCAGCCCCCGAACAAAGCCGAGGCCGTAATAAATCCTTTGCAAACTGACCTCATATTGAAGCGCTCCATACTGTCCCTATCTCATCATGATTATCCTGTCTCTGAAACTAGCGGTTTTCCCAGCAGAGTAAAACCACTAGTTAACAGTTTGTAACATAAGGAGCCGCTAATTCAGAATTAATCAGCTTTAACGCCTTTAAAGCTCCAATAGTTAGCGCCTAACCAATTAATTATCAGTCCAGCCAACACGCCAGAGGCAAAACTAATAAAAGTGTTTATCGCCCCCCAGCCTAGGAGAAAGGTCAATAAGTAAAATACCGATAGGTTTAACATCGCAGCGATACTCCCCACCGTCATAGACATAAATAGTTGGCGCATATGGGGGGCTTGATGACGCCCCCTAAATGTCCAGTATCTATTCACAAACCACGACAATATTACCGCAACAGCAAACGCAGCGACTCTTGCTGGGAGCAAGGGCAATGCGAGGATGTTCACTAGCCCAAAAAATACGCTTGCATCGAAAATAAATACGCCGCCACCAACAATAAGAAAACTTAGTAGCGGTTGGTTTTCGAGCCCCAATGAAGCGCGCTTTGACGGCATATTCATGCTTAACGACGATGGCACTTGAGCAGCCCTCGATATTTATTACTCGCCACTTTAACGCAGCGAGAGAACGCTGGTTCAGTCAGCTTTTCATTGCTTAAAACGAGATAAAAAGTGCTCTCACTAACTTGCTTCATACTGTTGATTTTGGCCGCTTGACCAGCACTGTAAAAACGTGCTGAAAACGGTTGTTTCTGCCAATAATATGTTGCTAATGCATCGCTACGCTGGGCCAATAACCAGCGCTCACTCTTGTCTTTTCCTGCTCCAAAATGAAGTACAAAAGTGGTGGCCACCAGCAATACGGGAATACATAGAGCAATAATATTTAATCCCGGTAGTTTGCTCTTACGCCACGCGTATCCAAGCAACAAGGCTAAAGCTGGGATCCCAGGTAGCACATAAGCCGGAAGAATATTGCCTGCTAAAGTAAATAGCAGCATAGGAGCGATCATCCAGCAGACTAAATAGCCCACAAGTCCACAGGCTGGCTCACTAGCCCCCTCTTGAGTTTGCTTACCTTTAATCTCTGTCGCTATTTTGTAGAACGCTCTAGGTAAAAACAGTGACCACGGCATGGCAGCTACAACGAAGTAAAACCAGATAGTTCCTCTCACTTCATCATGAGCCGAGCCATATAGATCTCCTTTCCAGCCGCTATCAACAAATCTAGACCAGTGCTCTCCCACAAGAAAATAGTTAAGGAATCCTGGCGTTGCCTGCTCTGCAATCACATACCAAGGTAGCGCGATGGCTAGCATTAACAAGGTGCCTGTTAACAATGGAGTACGCTGCCACAATTCTCGCCACATTCTTATTGGCCCATATTGCCATAGCAGCCACAGGCCAACTCCTATCGAAAACAACACCAAAGCCACAGGCCCCTTGGCAAGTAAACCAATAGCTAACCCAATAAAAGCCAAATAGCCCCAGACTTTGCCCCCTTGCCAGCACAGATAAAATCCGCCCATAGCGAGGGTCAGCCCAAGGGTGAGTGCCATATCGGTCATCACGGCCCCCGCACTGATGGTAAATACCACAGTAGAAGCTAAGATAATCAATATTGAAATAACTGGTAGGCGTAGCCGTTTCGCAAAGGCTGCCACGACAACCAGTGTCAACATCGCTGCCAACCAATGGGGAAAGCGTACCGCAAACTCGTTAACCCCGAATGCCAATATCGATCCCGCACTCAACCAAGTGTGCAGTGGCGGTTTCCCCCAGAAGGGAACATGATAATCAAACAACGGGGTCACCCAGTTCCCCGTCTCTACCATTAAACGGGCCATCTCACCGTACCGTGCTTCGGTAGTATCCATGAGTGGATACCAAGGCAATAGCAGCAGTCGAGTTAACACCACCAATAACAGTACAGTAATACCTTTATACATATCCCGAGTTTTGCCTACCTCACAAGCCTGAAGCATTACTTGGCCTCCAGGTAACTAACATTATCTTTTTGAGCTCCATTAAAGGAAGGAGCCTGGAGGGTTCTCGCTTTCACCTGCGCTAAGGATTGCCTGTAAGCCACCTCTTCGATTAAATACAGTGGTCTTTGCTTTACTTCAACAAACACCCTGCCAAGATATTCACCAATTAAACCAAGTGCGAGCAGTTGCACCCCGGCAAGCGCCAATTGCACCACCATCAAAGACGGGTAACCCGCAACACTTTCGCCAAAAACAAGCGTGTTCGCCACGATCCAGCCGCCATAAATAAACGCACTCAGTGCAGTAAATACTCCGCACCAAGTTGCGAGCCTTAGTGGTTTAAAGCTAAAAGATGTAATGCCGTCCATCGCTAAACCAAATAACTTGCCATAATTCCATTTCGTTTCACCAACAAAGCGTGGATCACGGTCAAACTCTAAGGTCTTTTGTGAGAAACCGGGCCAGCTAAACAAGCCTTTCATAAAGCGGTTACGTTCCGGTAGCATCTTAATACTGTCTACCACCTGACGGCTCATTAGCCTGAAATCACCCACGTTTTCTGGCACTGGTGAATCTGAAACCCAATTCATCAGTTTGTAAAAACAACCTGCAGAGAAACGCTTAAACCAAGTCTCTCCCAAGCGCTTTTTACGTTTCATGTTGACTATCTCATACCCGGCGCGCCACTGCGCTAACATAGCAGGGATCAGCTCTGGCGGATCTTGCAAGTCAGCATCAAGCATAATCACCACTAACCCTCTTGCATGATCAATACCTGCTGACATAGCTGCTTCTTTGCCAAAATTACGACTCAATTTAATACATTGATATTCGTTATCAACCAGAGGTAATTGGCTCACGAGTTGCCAAGAATCATCATGACTGCCATCGTCAACAAATACGATTTCACTGCTATCATCAAGTTCAGATAACACCTTAGTTAATCGCTCAATTAAGGGAGTAATCATAAGAGATTCATTAAATAACGGCACTACAACTGACAAGCAAATCTCAGCACCACTCAGGTTTTTATGGGATGAAGAGTAAGGCATAAGTTTATCCAGCTACTACGAATGTGTTCGTAGCATGCCTAACCTCAAGTCGAAAAAATGTCATTGACATTTTTTCGACATAAAAAGTGCTAAAATCACCGCATATACAGCAGTAACAACCCTATAGATAATGACAATAAAATTACTGATAATTGAAGATAACAGCGATGTTGCAGGGATCCTCGGCGATTACTTTGAAGCGCAAGGAATGGAACTCGATTTTGCCGACAATGGTGAACTTGGACTGTCACTTGCACAAGCCTTCGATTTTGATGCCATTATTCTCGATCTGATGCTGCCAAAACTCGATGGATTAAGTCTTTGCAAAGCACTCCGCTCACTAGGGTGCTGCACCCCCATTTTAATGCTTACCGCGTTAGATAATAAAACCGACTTACTCAACGGTTTTGATTGTGGCGCCGATGACTACTTAGGCAAACCTTTTGATCTAGATGTTGTCGATGCTCGCTTAAAGGCATTGATAAAGCGACATCGTGGCCAAGTGGCTCAAGGCAGCTTAAAGTTTGGCGATATTGAGGTCAACATAGCCAAACACTTGGCTTACCGCCAAAACATGCAACTAGCTCTCACTCCTATCACCTACCAAATTTTGTTACTGCTAATCAAAAACGCACCCAATATTGTTAAGCGTGAACAGATAATTGATACCATTTGGGGGCAATTCCCGCCAAGCAGTGATATTTTACGCAGCCACATGTATCAGTTACGTAATCAGCTCGATAAACCTTTCAAACAACCTATGCTTGCCACCGTGCCTAAAATTGGCTTTAGGTTACAGCTAGGAGAACAGCCGTGTTAAATCGCTTATTTAATCGTAGGCATTCAGCCTCGAGTCTACCGCATAAATTGCTTCTCTATTTTAGCCTCATCGCGCTATTGATTGGGATGACCCTATACATATCGATACTGAGTTTAATGCAATGGATTGAAGATGAGGTTAATCAACACGAACTTGAAAGCAGCGCCCCCTTTGCCATTAGCTTATTTCAACAAGGTGCAAGACAACCACTGCAGATAGGCCTGCGCGTACAAGCCTACTTTTCCCATGAGCTTATACCCGAACATTATGGCGATTTAAGCCAATTTCCCAGAGGATTTTCAGGTGAAGTCGTCGATCGTGAGGCAGCAGGGATATTGCACGAAATATTCAGCTTCAAGCTTTTTGAAGATGACTCTCTTAGCCAACATCAAGAGATCTTCTTATACCGCAATGAATTTAAACTAGATGGAAAAGTACAGCCGCTGTACTTAATTATGCCTGCGGAAAATGTTGAGTTGAGCGATAGCAAGTGGCAATCAATAAACCTATTTGTGCTCAGCTTTATCTGCGTACTTTTTTTGTTATTTGGCTTTGCCATTCATAAGCTCAGCCGCCGCTTAGTTGAACCCGTGGAACAATTGAGCAAGCAGCTCAAGTCTCCCAGTAAGCACCCTAAGTTTACGGTCCCAGCACAATCTGCGACAGAGTTTAGCGAACTCGCCCATAGCCTAAACGACTATCGTCAGCAAAATGAGATGATGATAAAACAAGAGCAAGCCTTTGCCCGCTACGCTAGCCATGAGCTGCGTACCCCGCTGACAGTGGTTTGTGGAGCAGCAAAGCTGCAAGAGCAAAATGATTCTCCTGAGTTTCAAGCACGCCAACGAGACCGCATCCAACGTTCAGCCCATGATATGCAGCACACGGTCGATGCCTTATTAAGCTTAGTCAAACAAGATAAAGGTACTGAAAGTCACGATTTTAGAGCACTGCAACTCAAAGAAATTGAGCAGGTTATCGCGTCTTTATCACTGTTAGCCGAGTCAAAGCAAATTGCGCTGCTGCTTGATTTTAAACAATCTCCCCAGATCAAACCTAGCCCTGCCGTACTGCGGATGTTACTTAGTAACCTTATCAGTAACGCCATCAATGCTAGCGACGCTGGTGAAATAACAATTTGTGTCGATAAACACCAAATAGAAATAACCGATACCGGTCGCGGGCTGAACTCCTCTGAAAATAACGGTATAGATGGACATGGATTGGGGCTGTTAATTGTCGACAGCTTATGTCAGCGCTATCAGTGGCAATTTAGCTTAGTGGATATCAAGCCTCGGGGTTGTCGGGCAAGTTTAACCTTTCCAGCCGCCTCAGCATAACGGCGCATACTTGCTCCGTTAATGACTTGTTCGTGTAGCAAGTCATTATCGGTATAACTATTTGGTTTACAGCCTGGTTCATTCAATCGCAAGTCATTTTATTACAGATCTCTTTCGCAATACGCCGACTAAAAATCACCGACAAATGCAAAATAATGATGAAGCTTTTGTTTTCAGCAACTCGCCAACAAGAACTAGAGCTGGGTACAATCGTAAAATCGATGGGCGTCCAGTAAGAATAGAGCTTAACCCCAGCTAAAAGGGTTTCAGACTCGGCAAGTTCAGCAAGCAAGCGACTATTAGGCCTTAGCTGCTTAACGCCCATAGAAGGGTATGGTAGGTACGCTAAATAGCTGCCATTGTGAGGCGTAGATAGGCTAAAGAACTGACTCACTCGCCGAGCACCGCCTAGATGCTGCAAGTAATAACGCCCAACAATGCCTCCCATGCTAAAGCCGACTAACACTATCTCGGCGTCAACACCAAAATACTCATCAATTTGTTGCCTCAAATTTTGGGCGGCATGCTCAATACCATGGCGGCCATCAAAAGGGCTAATCGTTGGCGAAAAGCACTCATGCCCAGAGGCTTGCAGTCTTTTTTGCAGCAAGCGCATCACATGACCCGTATTAAAAATACCATGTACTAACACCACTTTCATCCGCTTACTCCCTAGCTAGACTCAATGACAACGTAGCACTTTCAATGCTTATTTGTGCGTCAATTTCCTATCCGAGTCAAATCTTATCAGCCCATATACTCATACTAATTGGTATAAGTCACCAAAGCCTTACTCTCATCGCCTTAGCTTTAAGATTGAGGGTATTTATTAATGCAATTTTGCTATCATTGACTGTCACCTCTGACCGTATTTCAAATGAGCCCAATATTTATGTCGGTAACTACATCGAACCCAACCGCTTTATCCGTTTCTCAAGCATTGAGCCAAGCCATTGCCAAGCGAGCTGATTTCTTACAGCGCTCTGCAGCGCAGCAAACTGATTGTTACCGTATCTTCCACGGTACGGTTGAAGGCTGTAATGGACTCAATATTGATCGTTACGGTAATGCATGGCTCATTCAAAGTTTTCACCAATCACTGACTGAAGATGAGTTAGCAGATGTGACAGAGCAGCTGATGGTGCTAGCTGAACAACCGGTGATCTATAACGATCGTTCAGATAAGAACTCTCGCGTACTGAACCCATTAACTGAGCAATTGCAAGAATTCGCAACCAGCGAACAACAGATGCAAGAGAATGGCATTCAATTTACCACCAAGCTGCGCCATGAAGGTCAAGACCCACTGCTGTTTTTAGATATGCGTATCGGCCGTGAATACGTTGCAGCAAACAGCCAAGGTAAGACGGTACTAAACCTGTTTTCTTATACTTGCGGTATCGGTACTGCGGCTGCAGTAGGTGGTGCTAAGCGCGTGGTTAACGTCGATTTTTCTTCTTTCGCCCTAGCCGCTGGCCGTAAAAATGCAGCCTTAAACCAAGCTGAGGATGTATGTGAATTTATTCAAAGTGACGCTTTTCCTGCCTTACGACAACTTGCAGGCCTTAAAGTGGGCGGTCGCCGCAACCAAAAGCTGCCCTCTTATCCAAAACTGAGTGCGACTCAATTTGACTTAGTGTTTCTCGACCCACCAAGATATGCCAAGAGTGCATTCGGCATTGTCGATCTCATTAATGATTACCAAGGCTTATTTAAACCCGCACTATTAACCACCAAAGCTGGCGGTACTATCGTGTGCTGTAACAATGTCGCTAAAGTTGACCGTAATACATGGTTTGAAAGCTTAGTGCGCTGTGTTGAAAAGCAAGGCCGAACAGTCACACAGTACACCTGGTTAGACTGTCATGCAGACTTTCCCTCATTTGATGGTAACCACCCATTAAAAATCGTAGCGCTGCAATTAAGCTAATACCTCTAAACCAGCTATAAACCAACCCTAAAAAGCGGCCTTAAAAGCCGCTTTTTAACCATCTATTAACCTATCCCCACTCAACCACCTATAAGTAAGCATTAACTTAAAAATAATAACCTATCCCTCATCCCCTGAGGCTTCGCTATATAACATCCATTTAAAAGCGAAAAAAAGATAAAACAAAGCTAAAGCCATCAAAAGATAAATAAAGCAAAATCATAAAGATAGAGCAATAAAATCCGCAAAATACGTTTTTTATCAGTCCGTATATAAATTAAGCTTTACTTTCTATATTAAAAGCATAAAATCCGCCTCCAAAGACCAACACTCAAACTTTAATAACTATCAATCTATAGGAGATAAAGGTGGACATTTCTGCCTGCAAACCACACAAAAACAGTACGTTCGTACCTGTTGCTGGTTTATCATTTTTTGCTGTCGCATCTGGCTTCTTAATGAGCCTTATCCCATTGTCATTAGCGTCATTTGGCATGGATAACTCATTGGTGGCGTGGTTAGCGAGCATCTTCTATTTGGGGATTTTAGTTGGTACAACTTGCATTCAAACTATCGTGGCTAAAGTCGGCCATCGATTTTCTTTGATGCTGTTTTTAGCCATGCTCACCCTAACCATCGTCGCTATGCTCGTCATGCCGACACCGACAGTTTGGTTAGTTGCAAGATTTATAGCAGGCTTTGCAGTAGCGGGGGTTTTTGTTGTTGTTGAGTCTTGGCTATTAATGGCTGATAACGCCAAGCAAAGAGCCAAACGCTTAGGACTGTACATGACCTCCCTTTATGGCGGTAGTGCACTTGGACAGCTGGCGATTGGGCCTTTAGGTGTTAATGGCGTCACCCCATTTTTATGGGTCATTGGCTTATTGATGTTGGCTATCTTGCCACCTCTTTTAGTCAAAAGAGGTCAGCCAGAAACACTAGAGCATCAAAAGATCAGCTTACGTGAAGTCAAGAAGATCAGCCTGCCTGCGATTATTGGCTGCCTTGTATCTGGCATGCTGTTAGGTCCTATTTACGGCCTAATGCCAAGCTATATTAATGGCCAATTTGCCAGTACAGAACGTACTGCGTTTTTAATGGCAGTGATTATTCTAGGCGGAATGCTAGTGCAGCCTTTAGTGAGCTATTTATCGACGAGGATCAGTAAGAGCCTGCTAATGGCATTGTTTTGCCTATTAGGTACTATCGGCATCGTCGGCATCGCCGATAGCGCATCTATCGCCTTTACAACAGCAAGCTACTTTATACTCGGTGCTAGCTGCTTTGCGCTATACCCTATCGCTATCACACTTGCTTGCGAGTCGATGGTGCTAGAAAAAATTGTGGCGGCAACAGAGTTAATGCTACTGAGCTACAGTGTCGGTTCGGTATTTGGCCCTATCATTGCTGAGCACAGCAGTAGCTCGGCGCACTCGTTGATCACCTACCTAGCGGTAGTATTAACGACTACGTCTATTTACATGCTGATTAAGAGCCTGCAAAACACCCGTAGCGGCCACACACCAGCTATTGGCTAATACCTAAAATGCGATAAAAAGCGCAGCGAAAGCTGCGCTTTTGCTATCCAGCAACGCAATAAAATATCCCCTCCCAACTAAAGGGCGATTTTTTAGTGAAAAACCACTAAAATGCGCACTAGATGGCTATGTAAATTCGGTTATCGAGAATAGTCAGCATAAATTGTCACCTTCGATGTAGAGTACCTATCAGTGAAATGCGCCCACTTTGATCAACAACAGTGTCTATCTTGCCGCCATATTCAGCAGCCTATGTCTGCGCAAGTTGACGCAAAAACACAAGTCCTAACCCAGCTTCTTAGTGACTTTGAGGTTGAGCAATGGCATGCCCCTGTATTTGGGCCTGATAGTGGATTTCGTAATAAAGCTAAAATGGTCGTTCTGGGCGCCGCACACCAACCTATTCTAGGTATTGTCACGCCTTCGGGGGCACCTGTGAGCTTATGTGATTGCAGCCTATATCCTGACGATATGCAGCAGTTACTGCATCGACTTGAGTTGTTTGTACGCCAAGCAGGGATCCCTCCTTATAATGTTGATAAAGCTAAAGGTGAGCTTAAGTTTATTTTGCTTACCCGCAGCCAAGTCAAAGGTGAATATCTGCTGCGTTTTGTGCTCAACTCTCATAAATCTATCGAACGTATCGAGCGTGAACTCCCTAAATTAGTCGGTGAATATCCACAGATAAAAGTGGTTTCGGTAAATATTCAACCAATACATATGGCGATCCTCGAAGGTGAAGAAGAGATCTTCTTAACTGAAGAAACCCGCTTAGCCGAACAATTTAATGATGTGCCTTTATTTATTCGGCCAAAGAGCTTCTTCCAGACTCACCCTGAGGTCGCAGCAAAACTCTATCAAACAGCCAGAGAGTGGGTTGCCGAGCTTAAGCCCAACTCTTTATGGGATCTTTTCTGTGGTGTGGGTGGTTTTGGCTTGCACTGCGCTGCCAAAGACATTGCTCTAACTGGCATTGAAATCTCAAGCGAGGCCATTGCCTGTGCCAAGATATCGGCAGAGGCTATGGGGCTAACCCAAGTCGACTTTACTGCACTGGACTCTACTGATTTTGCTCACGGGCGTGATGCCAATGATAAACCCGATGTGGTTATCGTCAATCCGCCGAGACGAGGCATTGGCCAAAGCCTATGTGACTCATTATCTATGTTTGCCCCCAAGGCCATTCTGTATTCGAGCTGTAATCCACACACTTTGGCTAAAGATTTAGCCAATATTAAGGGCTACCGAATTCAAAAAGTGCAACTGTTCGATATGTTCCCCCATACCGACCATTTCGAAGTGTTGGTGATGCTGCTAAAAGAAGCATCACTAGATAATCATCGATAAATTAATAACATATGACCCATGTCTCAAAAAATAAGATATGGGGTAAGCAAATGCGACGTGATTCAAGTAAATGCGACATATTGTCCGTGACAGATACTAATTTGCCAATAAGAACTTTATAATAACTCCTTTATTATTAAGGATATACTTATGAAAATCAGCGCACGTAACGCCCTAAATGGTACAATCAAATCAATCGATGAAGGTTCAGTAAACAACGAAGTTGTTATCGAACTAGCACCAGGTGTTGAAATCACATCTGTTGTAACTAAAAAATCTTGTGAGCAGCTAGGTCTAGTTGTTGGTGGTCAAGCATACGCGATCATCAAGGCAAGCAACGTAATGGTTGCTGTTGACTAAGCAATGGCTTAATAAAAAGCCGCAAACACGTCTGTGTTTGCGGCTTTTTTGTATCTTGATTTAGGTTTATACCCATTCCAGCGAGGAAATTACAATCCAAACAAAGCCGTTATCGCGCCTATAATAATCAGCGATACGCCGGTTAAGATCATATATTTGACTCGGGTCGCCTGCTTGTAAGCTAACAATCCCGCATACTGAATATCAATATTCTCTGAATTTTCAAAGCCTCGACTCAAAGTCCAGGTAAATAGCGTCATACGGTCAAAAGAAGACATAAAGCTGCCTTGAGATCCAAGTAATGCATCCCATTGCGCTCTGTCATGCTGCTTCAGCACTCGGTTAAGTTCTGGTAAACCCATAAAGGCAAGCCCCAGAAACATGATGATAAATCCCATTGCTATCACAGCCATAACGTCCTCCTTTGACGAAATACTGTTCTAAGATGGGATATTTTTCTAAAAATGTAAAGCGCTCAATTTGCATACAATTAAATACAAAATATCCCATAAAACCAAGTCACCTACTTTATGCTTCTAAAGCCTGCATATTGCACAACGCCTTGTTGGGCATTTACGCTCACTTTTTGAGGGATTTTGAGCAACCTTGAGTCTAGACTATGACCTGCACTCGGTGTTGTACTGCAGCCACAACCACCACTCGCTCCGCCACAGCAGCCGCCTTTCTTCTCATGGTTAAGTGATGCGCGCCCTTGACTTGCATCCACTAGACGACGATTTAAATCCTTTGCTGTGCAAATCAGCTCCGCTAAATCGAGCGAGTTATCCGCTTTACTTACGCTAATGCCCGCATCAAGTAATTTGCCCAACATGCGCTCGCCAATATGCTGCACTATCACGATATCGGCTTTATGCTCGATAATGAGGTTTAACATGGCCTTTTTAGCACTACAACCGCCATTAACCGCTGGGTTGCCATAACGAGCAATTAACTGCTGCTCATCATAAAAAGCGATTTCAGCGGCCTTGGTAAAGTGAGTAGCCAAACGATCTCGACTCATTGGAATTGCGATTATCATGGTAAATCCTTCTTCATGTTCTGAGGGAGTAAAAGCGCCTTTCCTTGAGTGACGGCTGTAGCAACCTTCTTGCGGGCACTCGCCAATAAATAACCGAATGTTTGCCTAGAGATCCCCATTGATGTCGCGGCATCGAGTTGACTCATTTTCAGTACATCACCTAAATTTAATGCTTCAAATTCATCAGCTTCTAATTGAATTTTTTCAAGTTCAGTCGATGCAATGCCATTGGGTTTAAATAAGCTACATGGCACGCAGCAGGAAAGATGACGACACTTCTTGGGTCTAGGCACTGTAAGGCTCGCTTCGATTAGTGGATTTCGCTTCTACTGTTGTCAGTCACCGATGAGTGACGGCTGACATTATTGGCCTACGCCAACAACCTGATTATTAGACATCTGTTGCAGGTAAACTGTGGCTAAACTCACACTCAAAAATATTCAAACAGGCTAAATAATGCTTACTTATAAAAGCGTTACCTTAACCTTTGCAGTACTGACTTGGCGTATTCCCAAGGTGCTGTTTAAAAAAGCTAATAAATGCGCTATCACTGGCAAAGCCCAGTGAAAATGCGACTGTCGATACACTCTTACCCTCAGCTAAGCGTTCTATCGCGGCTTGCAAACGCCATTGCTGCCGCCAAGCCTGATAACTCATGCCTGTTTCTTTGCTAAAGATCCGTGAAATAGTTTTCTCACTGGCGCCAATCTCACTCGCCATCAACTTAAGCTGCTCTGCTTGATGCTTGCCTGCGTGTAGCTGCTGTAGCCAATGTTGTAAGCGCTTATCAGCGGGCATAGGCAGTGATAATTTTATCTCTTTAGCCAAATTGAGCTCTTCAATAAATAAGGCGATAATCGCCGCTTGCTGCTGACTTGGCATATCCCAAGACCACTTTGCCATTCGCTCAATCAAGGCCCCAAGTAGCGGGTTCACCCCTAGCAATTTAACCGTTTGAGGAAGCTCAGGAAAAACCTCAATATCGAAATAGATAGAACGATAGGCCACCACGTTACGCATCTTGGCGCAGTGCTCTACTCCAGCCGGGATCCAAGCAGCCTTTGTCGGTGGCAGCACACATTGACGCTTAACTAATCCCGCTTGGCATAACGTTATCGACATACATCCGCGTGGTGCATACAACAGCTGAGCTTTTTTATGGGAGTGCATTCCCGAATCATGCTGGCCCACATCGGCGGCGATACCAACAACATTCGCCACAACACGGTCTGCATCAAATCTGGTTTCATGATCAATTAATGCCATAAACGCTTCTGTCCGATTTTAGCTGTTTTTAGTCTTTATTATTGTAATAGAGCAAATGTGGCAGCGCTATACTCTGCTCGTAATTGAGCTATTAGCGTTTAGGAAAGAATATGAACAACAAACCGGAGATCGGGTTAATCACCGCCTTGATGATGTTTCCACAAATCGTCGAGACCATTTACAGCCCTGTATTGCCCAATATTGCTAGCGCCTTTGACGTCAGTGAACATGCAGCCTCTCAGACCCTATCTATTTACTTTATCGCTTTCGCCTTTGGCGTGGTTGTTTGGGGACGCTTAGCCGATGTAATAGGTCGCAGACCCGCTATGCTATTAGGCTTAATGAGCTATGGGATAGGCACCATTATTGCCCTTTACAGCGTGCACTTTGAATGGCTGCTACTTGCGCGCAGCCTGAGTGCATTTGGTGCAGCCGTAGGCTCTATCATTACTCAAACCATGCTCCGTGATAGCTTTCAAGGTCCGGAGCTGGCTAAGGTATTTTCTATCATGGGTATAGGCATTGGGGTTAGCCCTGTAGTTGGGCTAATTAGCGGCTCGGTACTCACGAGTATCTGGGGCTATCAGGGGGTCTTTAGCGCACTGGCATTACTGGCAGGAGTATTACTTGGGATATCTATTTGGCGCCTGCCTGAAACACAAGCTTCATCTAACAAAGCTCCGCCCTTACTTGCACTGAGTATCTGTATGGCAAAAGACCTAACCCTGTGGCGCAGCGCTGTATTGGTCGCAAGTTTTAATCTGATGCTATTTAGCTATTACTCTTTAGCACCTTTCATATTTAATCAACTGGGTTTTAGTACGACGCAATTTGGAACCAGCGGCATTGTTATCGCCCTAGCTGTACTGTGTGGTAGTGCTTTAAATAAGTTTTTACTCACTAAAGGCTGGCGGCCTGAGCGACTTATCTCCCTCGCTAGCCTGTTAGCTTTAGTCGGCGCTATAGGGGTTTGCTTAGGTCAAAACAGCTTACTTTTTTTGTTGCCCATGGGCTTAACGGTAATCGGCTTTGGTATTGCGATCCCAAATATATTAAGCCAAGCATTAACCCAATATAAAGATGCTGCTGGCAGTGCTGGCGCACTCTTTGGTTTAGCTTATTACTTAATGCTAGGTGCTGGACTTGCGCTGGCTGCAATCAGCCATAACTTAGCTCAAGTGCTCTTGGCCAGTGCTGCACTCGCTTGTGGTCTATCATTCAAAAAACGCTATTAAGCAATAAGATTGTCTTTGATTGATGTGTAATAAAATAGGCTTAATTGCGACAGATAAAGTAATCGCATTTAAAAGTAGGCTCTCGCTGCAAGCCATCTGCCATCACGCAACTTTTGCGATCCAAGCAGCAGTTTAGTATGTTGATAATTGGCAAAATATAAGGTGCAAATTAAACCGTATGTCTCGAGCCGGTTTAACGCTCCCACGATCCTAATTTTCTGACCAATTGTCCGCATTCTTCTGCGCTCATAATAAGCGCTGTCTATGTGTGCAACTAAGGCAATACCGTGATTTCTAAACTACCTAAATGGGTTGAGTATGGCGCTTTCATTCTGGCTTTTACTGCGGGCAGCGTAAACGCCATCGGTTTACTGGGCTTTGAACATCAATCTGTATCCCACCTCTCTGGCACAGCCACTTTGGTGGGCACCCAGTTGTTAAGCTCATCACCTACAGTCCTGTTTCACCTGCTTGGAATATTAGCCAGCTTTACCCTTGGAGCAATGCTTTCTGGAGCATTTTTGTCCGGCAGCAGTGTCAAACTAGGCCGCCACTACGATACCCTGTTGCTCATTGAAGCTGGTTTCCTCCTATTTGCTATCTACTTACTCCAAGATGGCACCTATTACGGACACTATATGGCTTCAGCAGCTTGTGGTCTGCAGAACGCTCTGGCGACCACTTATAGTGGTGCCATCGTGCGTACCACACACGTTACTGGCATTTTTACAGATTTGGGCATCATGCTTGGTGGCACCTTCAAGGGTGAGAAATTCGACAAGCGCAAAGCCATACTGTTCCTGTTAATCATTGCAGGCTTTATCTCCGGTGGCACATTAGGCGCTTACCTTTTTGCCAAGTTGCAGTTCTTCGCCCTACTTGCCCCCGCTGCCATCTGTATCGCACTGGCTATAAGCTACCGATTTTATAAGGCTTTAAATCGCCCGAAGCCTTAATATCAGACCTTAGGTAACACCAAAGAAGAGTTGTTACCACTTTGTTACTATCAAATAAAGTGTGTACCATTATGGCTAATTAAAAATGAGCCATATCATTGAACATAAAATGCATATGGCCAAAAAGGACTTTGGCATGAAGCATACATCAACCTCCCTCGCTATTTTATTCCTCCTATCAGCCTGTGGAGGTGGCGGAGATGACGCAAAAATACCTCCAGTAACAGAGACTCCTCCAAATGTCGAAACACCCGAACCAAGTAAAGTGATAATCAATTCTGCAAACTATGAATTAATTAATATCTTCTCTTGGACAGTTCCAGAGGCGTCGATTCAGCTGGGAATGCTAACAAATAATTACTTAAATATTTTGCTAGCAAGCGATGATTTATCTGTCGAGCATATCTGCGAAAATAGCGGAAGCGCATCCATAGAACTGCTAGATAAAGACAATTCAAATGGCGTTTCTACTGGAGATGAAGTCAATATTGATTACGCTAATTGTCAAAGTAACGCACTGAATACTATTGTAAGTGGCAAACAACTCCTACTCATTAATGCCCTATCTTCAGACTCATCAGAGCTGATCTCTGATTTTGATATTAGCAGTGAGTCTAATGGTGATATCACCCAAGTTTTAGGCGCGTTTAAAGTGCTAAACCGTAACAGTACAAGCCAAGATTACCTTTCAGTTGAGCATAGCTCCAATGTTAAGTTCTCATATATAGATATGACTGATACTTGGTCTACGTTATTTGTTGAAAAAACCATAAACAACATCGATAAAACTTATGACATTACATTTAATTTCCAACTTTTATCTGATGGTTTAGAAAGCATAGTGAGCTGTGAAACGAAAGATGAAGTATCTGGCTTAATTTACGGCGAACCTAATATCTTTTCCATCTACTGCTATGGAGGGGAGAACTCACTACTACACGTTAAAAACTCATTTGAGACAGAGGAAGATGGTGTCGGTAGCGTTTCTAACAGCCAAGAAACTTTTACGTTTTCTCATCATTTTGAAGACACTACTGAAGGGGATTTATTTCAACCTATTACGCAGATTTATATGGATTTTATGTTTGATCTAGCAACAGCAAACATACAAGATCTGCGAATGGAATCTGTTATTGTTGACGGTATCCAGCATTTTGCATATGTCATTGGCTCTAGCTTCAGCGACGGCTCGAAAGGCAATATCCACAAAGTTAATTTAGCGACCATGCAATCAAAAGAGCTTGTATCGACTCAAGGTATTATCAAGCTAGCTCGGCTTTCAAAAAATGGTGATAGACTGTATCTGCTAGAAAAAACTGAAACAATCGAAGGCTACGACTATTCAAATGTTAGTATTTATAGCACCGAAAATCTGTCCACGGTTTCGAGTATAGATTTTAATCAAATCATTAAGGATACTTGTCATTCATGCGAAGCCACTCATATAACGATTTCAGATATCATTACCTCCCCAACAGAAAATGACACTTGGTTTGCAGCCGCTTATTTCTCAATAGGTGGAAATGATAAACACCAATTGTTTATGTTAGACACAAATGGTGTCGTTGCTTCTTCACCAATAATAGATAATAACAACTCTGTTTGGTACGGTGATCGAATAAGTCTAGCCATCAACTCAGATCACAAGCTGTTTACCCTACATAAAGAGAGGAATAACAGCGATCAATGGTTAAGTCAGTTTGAACTAAACGCAGGCTCTATCGAGTTTATAAAAAAAGTTAAAGCTAATGATGGTGAAAGTACAAACAACATCATTTTGATGGGCAGTGCTAATGGCCTAGTGTTTACAGAAAAAGGAAAGTTTTTTAATGCTGAGACACTCAATTTAGAATGGAGTGCGCCTTTTGAGCCTTGGATGGAAGCTAAACCATACCCTTTAATAATTAGTAGTGAACTAAATAAAGTTTATCAGCTACATGGAAGTAACTGGGAGCCAAGTTTCAAAACATTCTCACTCGATACTGGTACTTATATTAACCTAGAAAAAGCAGATTTTATTGAAGGGGCTTATCAAGGATTAATTATCAGTAACGGAGGAGCAGGATATATTGTCACTGTTGCACCAAATAAAATTACTCGAATAGGTAAGAGTTACCTTCCCTAACCTAGAAACAAATGCAGTCTCTGCCACGAGACTGCATACTAATTATGCCTTAAAAGTTACTGATTGATGGTGACTTTCTCAATAATTATCACCTCTCTTGGCACGTCATCATGATCGCCCTTTGAGCCCGTTTTAGCCCGACCAATCTTAGTCACCACATCCATACCTTTGGTCACTTGACCAAACACAGCGTAGCCCCAGCCAGCGTTGGTGGTGGCCGTATGATCTAAAAAGCTGTTATCGGCTAAGTTAATAAAAAACTGCCCTGTTGCAGAGTGCGGCGCGTCGGTGCGAGCCATGGCAATACTGCCACGCACATTTTTAAGCCCTCTATTAGCCTCATTGACGATAGCTGCACGGGTTGGCTTTTCTTCCATTTCAGTGGTGAATCCGCCGCCCTGGATCATAAACCCTTTAATCGCACGATGAAAAATCGTGCCCTCAAAAAAACCGTCTTCACAGTACTTGATAAAGTTCTTAGCACTGACAGGTGCCTTGTCAAAATCAAGCTCTATCTCAATATCACCAAGGTTAGTGGTAAAGGTAATCATGGTCGTTTCACTCTCATCAAAAAATTATGCGGCGAAGGTAGCACTTTTAGTCAAACTTGACTGTAAAAATATAGCTTCTACTCGCATCAATTTTTGCCTTTTAGACAATGAATTTCATTTTGCTACAAAATGCTAAGTCACACTGGCTAGCCCTGCTAGTTTTTATGAAAAAGTTAAATTAATCAATAAAAAATCAAGTTTAAACACGTCAATAACACAAAGCGTCAAATTACCGTCAAAGCTATTGAAATCCATGGATTTATGACAAAAAAGCAAAATACTATATGCGATATAAATCACGTTATTAGCTATTTTTAGACTATAAAATCCATCAATAAACATAGCATTTACCACCTAACAACCAAAAACAACAAATAAAAATATAAACAATTAATTTTAAAGACAATTAAAGGCGAGGATAAATATGAAACATGAAAATCAAGCAAGCTTAGCTAATGTCGATCGCAGACGTTTTTTGAAGACAACGACAGGTGTTGCACTGGCGGCTGCCGGAACAACGCTATTACCTGCAAGCGCTCAAGCGAGCACTGATGAGTATATTGAGACTTTCCATGGTCACGGTTCAGATCATGGCTTTTGGAACAAGGTACGTAATGAATTCATTTTAAATAAACGCACCACTTACATGAATATCGGTACAGCAGGTACCATGCCTAAGCGCGTACTGAAGAACTATAACCGCACCAATGAGCAGATCTCGATTAACCCTTGGAACAGCAATATTCCAACCTTAGATTATGCTAAGCAGATCGCCCCGAGTTTTGGTGCAGATGAACATGAATTGGTGCTATGTCGCAATACTACTGACGGTTTATGCACCATTATCAATGGCCTGCAGTTTGAATATGGCGATATCATTTTAACCACCAACCATGAGCACCACGGCGTTACAACGCCACTAAAGCATGTGGCACAACGCTATGGCGCCGAAGTCATTGAGTTGGCACTGCCGGTGTATACACCGAATAATGAAGTCAGCAGCGATGATTTCGTGCAGGTGTTTAACGACGCAGTCAACCTGTATGGTAACCGAGTACGCTTGATGGTGTTCTCTCACGTCACCTTCACTACAGGCACCACCTTGCCTGCTAAGCAAATCTGTAAAAAAGTCGCCATTCCAAATGGGATTATCACCATTGTCGATGGCGCCCACACGCCAGGTATGTTCAATCTCGATTTCCATGATATCGACTGTGACTTTTACTCTGGTGCAGGCCATAAGTGGCAGTGCGGCCCTGGCGCAACCGGCTTTCTATATGTACGTGATAACGCCAATCGTCTATTTGAGTTTTGGAGCGATCGCGAAACACCACTATGGTTCATCAATACCTCTTCATCTGCAGCTGAAGTACAAACTAAGTTGCAATCAGTTGGTCAGGATAACTACCCAGCAAAACGTGCATTAGCAGACGCTTGCGCACTGTGGGATGAAATTGGACGTGATGCAATTGAAGAGCGTATTTTAGATTTAAGCGCGCTGTGTAAGAAAGAATTAGCTAAGAAGTTCCCTGATGCAATGATCTTCGCGCCGAATATTCGCAAGCTTTCAAGCGGCCTAACCACGTTTAACCCATTTGATGACTTAAACAATGGCGAGCTACTGACCGAGTTTCGCGACCGTTTACATGAGGAGTATGGTTATATCGTTAGAACCACCTCTTTCTATCTAGACCCAAATGACCACATCAAGACTCACTCTTTGCGTATCTCGACTCACCTTTTCCACGACGACGATGATGTTAAGGGACTGGTTAAGGCGATGAAGCAACTCTATCGCGAAATGAAGTAATACCAATAGGTGTAAAGTGAGGTGAATCCCCTCGCAAAATTTACGCTTACAGAAATAAAAACGGCCTGTCTTTTATCAAAGACAGACCGTTTTCTGATTTAATCGCAGCGACTGGGCCTGCTCACTGACTTATTCAACTGGCTTATTCAACGGGCTCGTTCAACTGACTTGCTTAATATCCCGATTTTGGGTGATATCAGTTTGCTGGCTGCATAACGGCTCATTAAGTGATAGCTGATCATTAATTAATAGCTGGGTAAACTCAGCCGCAGGAACCGGACGACTAAACAGATATCCTTGACCGAACTCACAATTATTTTGCTGTAAAAACAATGCTTGCTGTTCGTTTTCAATCCCTTCAGCAACCACCTTAAGCTTTAACGATTTCGCCATCGCCAGTATGGCTAATACCAGCGATTCATCGGAGCTACAGGTGCTCATATTATTGATAAAGGCGCGATCAATTTTTAACTTTGAGAATGAAAACTTCTGCAGATAGCTGAGCGCCGAATAGCCAGTACCAAAGTCATCAATAGATAAGCCGACGCCGAGTTGCTTCAAGTATGACAACATCTGCATCAGGGCATGACCTTGATCGATCAATAAGCTCTCAGTCACCTCCATATCGAGCTGACTTGCAGGTAAGCCTGTAGTCCTTAATACATCCACAATCCGCGCCTGTAACTGCTCACAATAACGGAACTGTACACTAGAGAAGTTGATCGCTATCGTGATTGGGCTAATCGCCTGCCAAGCAGCAGCTTGAGTACAAGCCTCATGTAAAACAATGTCACCGAGTCGGTGGATCAAACCATTTTTTTCCGCCAAAGGAATAAAGTCTTCAGGCGAAACAAAACCAAGTTCACTGTCGGTCCAGCGCATAAGCGCTTCGGCAGCAACTATTTTGCGTGTGGTAAGATCTAAGATCGGTTGATAATAGATCTCGATATCACCTTGCTGAACAGCCTGATGCAGACGCACATTGAGTGCAAAATTTCGCTGTATATCGAGGTTCATACTCTCATCGTAAAAACTGAAACCGTTTCTGCCCATATCTTTAACGCTATACAGGGCCGTATCAGCACGTTTCAGTAATGTCGACGCATTGCTGCCATCTCTAGGATACACAGACATACCAATACTGGCAGAAATAAAGAACTCTTGTTGCCCAATATGGAACGGCTTTTCAAACACAGATAAAATACTATTTGCCACCAGCTTGGCTGAATCTTGATGCTGGATCTCTGGCACAATAACCAAAAACTCATCACCGCCTAAGCGCGCTACAATATCAGTGGTACGCACAGCATTTATCAAGCGTTCACTGGCTTGCTTTAATAGTAGATCCCCTGCGTGATGTCCCTCGGTATCGTTCACCTGCTTAAAATTATCTAAGTCGATAAACAGCAGTAAAACTTGAGCCTGTTTCGCATGCGCGGTACGAATCGCCTCTTGTAAACGAGCCATACCATGGGTGCGATTAGCTAAGTTGGTTAATTCATCATGAGTCGCCTGATAAGCCAGCTGACTTTCCGAGGTCTTACGTTTGGAGATCTCTTCATGCAATTGAGTATTTTGCATCGCCAGTTTTTGCTGTTGCTCTGCAGATAACTCCACTTGTGTCTGGAGCACTAAGTTGGCGTTATTGACGCGCATTAGAAAGATCAAGCCCATAAATACTGGCAGCGCAAGCAGCGAAATCGCAGCAATAAACCAAGCAGAGGTAAAAATATCTTGTTCGCTAACAGGTTCAAACCAAGCTTCTAATGTAAAAGGAGTCGAATATACCCTTTTTTCAAAATAGATGAGCCCAGAAGAGTCTTGTCCGCTTAAGTGTCTTAACTTTGTCTGGTTGTTAGGCAGAGAATCCCAAACTGAAATATCGCCAGCAGACGTGATCAACTTGATACAACTGCCGCTGTCTTTATGTTCCTGAGTCGAGAGTAATTGAATAAGCAGGTCGGTATTAAAATAAGCAACCAAGATAGCCATAGGCTTATTCTGATGATAAATCGTCTGCAATAACTGAACGCTAATGCCATTAGCATCTTTAACGAGGTGCATCTTCTGGCCAACAGTCTCCATCTCTTTAATTGGCAGTTGGCTAATATCAAATTTCTGCTCAGGCTCAGTATCGATAATGACTGTTTCACCTAATCCAACAATCATCACCCTAGAATAGATCAGCTGATCCTCCATCTTATTGGACTGGGTAAAATTATCTATCGTCCGAGTAAGGCTAAACAAGCTTGTTCCTAAGCCATACTGCAGCGACATACCTGCGGCTAGGTTTGAAAAATAAGTATTCACATCACGTTGAAGACTTAAATTAGCAATGCTCTTTTCACTGGCATCGAAGAAAAAACTTAAACTCTCGGTGTAATTACTTACCCTGAGATTCAGCGCGCTATTCTGTGATTCCTTTAAGCGACTCTGACCTAAGTTAGTTACAGTCAAGATAAGGATTAAATATCCGCTGAGTAAGATACCCGCGATAATGATGGTGGTTTTACTATTAAACCATTTTAAGTGTTTCATTTTAATGATGAATACCAGCAGCAGACTGCTCAAAATAGTTTTGATAATAATGGAACACTGTCGGATAGTACTTTTTCACTAACCGATTATAGCTACCATCTAAACGGATCTGCTTTAGATACTGATTAAAGGCCTCACGCAGCTGCGGCGAGTTCTTACGAAAGCCAATAGCCATTCTTTGGTCTTCTGAAATGGGACCGATAATCTTAATCGAATTAGGCCATTTATCTATGGCAATAAGTGAATCTGCAACATCGAGTAATGTCGCTTCAGCTTCAATAGTCAGTAAAAATGGCACCATTTCATTCAACTGCAACTGCTTAGTGGGCAAAATGATATTTGCTTGCGTCAAATGTAAGTCATAAAGATCAGGCTCTAAGCAAGACTGCTCCATCGCCAAAATATCACGACCTTTGAGTAATTCTTTAACCATGGCGACATCCTTAAGCGTTGACCCCGTCGGCTTAATGGGCTTCAACTCTGATCCGGTACGTGCCACTAGCCATACCGCCGATGGAAAGTAGTCATCAGAGAAATCAATAACTTCCTTACGCCAATCTAGGGTAGTCAAGCCGTTGCCTATAATGTCTCCCGCTATCGGCATTGATTCACCGTAAACAATCTGCTTATCAATAAACTGCGCATTACGACCGGTCAGCTTACCCAGAACCGTTGTCCATTGTGCTGGCACAAACTGATATTCAACACCAAGATGCTCAGCAAAGTTTTGCATCAGCTCAATATCGAGGCCACTATGGCTAATCTTGTTACCTTCTGTGTACTGAGAAACGAAGTTGGCATAGGGCACGCCGACATGACGTAACACCCCTTCAGCTTTAATCTCAGCTAAATCCCTTGCCATAACCTGAGAAGCAGACACCCAGAAAAAGAAAAGGACCAGCAAGCCTTTGTTCAACGTAGAAGTGCGCCTTGATTTCACTTGAAACCTCATTGTAAATGTCTCTCGACTTAAGGAATATTTAGGTAGAATTTTGAGCGTGGAGTATACCGATAGCCGCTATAAATTCCACGACCTAGCCAGCAATTTTAGCAATCACGCTAAGATTTTCTCACTTAGCATGACAAAATACAAAATAAACAAATTAAAACAAGCATATAGATACTAATCAGTAACGAGTCAATTACAAGTGAATAGCGTAAAAATAGTCAAAGACAACTAAAACCCAATAAAGAATAATCAATAAAAAATAGCCAATAAAAAAAGCCAACTAAGCTGGCTTTTAGGCAAGCTTACGTAAACTGTTAATTTAAAAGTTTAAGTAAAGCAAAAGCATTGGTCATGTGTCCCTGCGTTACAACAAAGCCTTGCAACTCTCCATCACAATTAAACGCTGTTACACTGCAACCATTCGCATCAATATCCAGCTGCCAACGACTTACATTTTTAGCGGCATTTCCCGCAAGTTGAATGGGGTAATGTGGCGTTTTAACTTTGACTAACATGGCTGGTAATGTGAGTGTCGTCGCCTGACCCAGTAATGTTTTAGCCAATGCGTTAGCGCCCAATAAAGCAGGTTGTAAATACGCTAATACCTGACCATTAATTTCAGCGCAGTCACCGATTGCAAACACATCGCTAGCAGATGTTTGCAGGTAATCATCCACCACAATCCCGCGGCCCAATTGCAGTCCAGCCTGTTTGGCTAAATGGGTGTTAGCTTGCAAACCTACAGCACAGAGAACGCGATCGACACTAAAAATGTCACCTGTCGCTAACTCAACCTCCAGCCCCCCACCATGATTAAGATCAGGAGTATTATTAAGACTAGGAGTATTAAGCTCACTGTTCTCGATTATTGCGCTATTAGCGCCATAATCAATGCGGCTAACCGTATTACTAAGCACAAGCTGCACGCCCAATTGCTGCATCTGCTTAGCGAGTTGATTGGCAATATACTCAGGTAATAAATTTGCCATCAGTTGATCGCAAGCATCCACGGTGATCACTTGTTTACCCGCACTGGCAAGATCCATCGACAACTCGACTCCGATCAAACCTGCGCCAATCACTAAGATCCGCTCCGCTTGATGCAAATCTTGTTGGCAACGTTGAAATTCTTGCAAACTATTTAGCGTCACCACGCTATCAACTGCCATGCCAGTCATCCTTGGGACCACCGCGCTTGCACCCGTTGCTAACACCAGTTTTGCATAATGATGGATTTTTCCTGCAGCGTAGATCTGGTGTAGTTCCGGAACAATCTCTTCCACATAAGTGTTGGCATGTAGCTCAAAATTCAGTTCTATGGCTAACTCTGATCCTGATATTCGCACCAGATCACTCGCTAGCTGCTGCTTTGAAAACACATGGCTCAAGTCTGGTTTGTTGTAATCATCACCATTATCAGCAGTAAAAACGTGAATCGCAGTAATGGGATCGCTACGCCGGATCGCTCTAATAAGCTGGTAAGCGGCAAAGCCACTGCCAATAATGATAATCGGTGCATCATGTTGGTCCTTCATCACGCTAAGCCTCTGCTATTGGTTGGAATACGCCTTTACCAATCCCACATTCAGGGCAGAGAAAGTCTTCAGCAACATCGGCCCATGTAGTGCCTGCCTCTACACCTTGATTTGGCTCACCAATAGCCGGATCATAAACCCAATTACACACAGTGCAGAGCATAGATTGTTCGCTATTTTCAAGGCTGCTAACTGCGGCTTTAGCTGCTGGAGTAAAAGATTCTACAGCCAAGCCAGCCTTCGGTTGTTCGCGGTTAACAATGTTTTGCTTTAATGGTTCTGATAGATCTTTAAGCGCCCATTGTTTAGCAATATGTCTGCCGTAATCACGACATTCGCGCATCGCTTTACCGTCTGGTCGCCATTTAGTTTTCATGCCATATGTAGTTTCAAAGCCCGCATCAGTTAAGCGAGTATGAATGCGATCCACCGCGCCACCATTCCAACCAAAACTACCAAAAGCACCCGCTTTCTTATTTTTAAAGCGCAAGCCAGTGATCTCTTCAAGCATGCCAGCCACTTTTGGCATCATCACGTTATTCATGGTTGATGATCCCACCAAGATCCCTTTCGATCTAAAAATGCTGGCAAGAATGTCATTCTTATCTTGGCGTGACACATTAAAGACCTTAACCGCCACACCCGGATCAACATCATGGATCCCTTGTGCAATCGCATCGGCCATCATGCGCGTGTTATTCGACATAGAATCATAAAACAGGGTAATACGATCTTCTTGGTAATCATTCGCCCACTCAAGATACTGATGAATGATCTGAGTCGGATTATCACGCCATACAATGCCGTGAGAGGTTGCGATCATATCCACTGGCACATTAAAGCTCAGCACTTCATGAATTTTCGCGGTGACTAGGCTGCTAAACGGGGTCAAAATATTAGAGTAATAACGCAAACATTGATCCATTAACTCGGTTTGATCGACTTCATCGTTAAACAGGTGCTCGTCGCAATAGTGCTGGCCAAAAGCATCATTGCTGTAAAGTACCCCATCACCTGTTTGGTATGTCATCATGCTGTCTGGCCAATGCAACATCGGCGCTTCGATAAAGATCAACTGCTTACCATTACCGATATCTAAGGTGTCACCGGTTTTCACCACATTAAAGTTCCACTCTGGGTGATGGTGATGACCCACTATCGAATCAACCGCATTCTCGGTGCAGTAAATCGGCGTGTTAGGAATTTTTGCCATCAATGCAACCAGTGCGCCGGAATGATCTTCTTCTGCATGGTTAATAACAATATAATCAATCTGATGTAGATCGATCTCCATCTCTAGATTTTGAATAAACTGCTGACTAAATCTGTGGTCAACGGTATCGATCAATACCGTCTTTTGCTCGCGAATAAGATAACTGTTGTAGCTCGTACCTTTAGTCATCTTAAATTCTGTACCGTGGAAATCTTGTACTTCCCAGTCGCGTTGGCCTACCCAGTGGATATTGTTTTTTACATGGATTGTCATATGTGCACCTATTACTTAATTCAACTAGTGTGTTTACACTAAACTTGAATAAGTAATAGCAGTTAACATGCCAACACATTAACAAGTTGATTATGCTGAACTAAATAAAAAAACACGAACAAAAATATGTCTAAATGACATCAATAAATCACATCAAAAAGACACTGACTATGTCTTAATTACAATGACATGTAACTCCGAACAGTTGCAGTAATGGGAGTAAAGTTTTATATCGTTATCAATAAAAATATAACTTAGCTCCCAATCTCAGCCGATATTATCTACTCAAACTGAACTTCCACGACCTCCGATAATGGCTGTTTTTGATAGCGACTAAACATCGCCTCAGCCGTTTCACTCTGTTCACTAATGCCCTTTTCTTGTAAAAATTGTTCATTGTAGAGCTTAGATGAAGAGCGTTCTGGCTGGTCACAATAAAAAGTTACTATGGTATTACCTGAGCCCATTTTTGCCGCAGCATAAAGCGCTCCCGCGACATTCAGCGCTGCGCTACTGCCTAACACTATGCCATCATGCGATCTAACATGCCGAGCGATGGCAACCAAGTCGAGATCAGGCAGGGTGATCGCTTTATCGATCTTCGCCTGATTAAAGTTTTCCACCAAACGCATAATGCCGATCCCTTCGGTAAAAGAGCCTCCACTAGAGGCATATTCGCCCATTTTTAGGTAGTGATAAATACCGGATCCATTGGGATCTACCAGCCAAGTCTGCAACTGTCTATTCTTAGCTGATAGATAACGAGAATTGCCAGCAATGGTGCCACCAGTGCCCGCAACTGAGACAAGTGCATCTATTTTGCCTTGGGTTTGCCGCCATATCTCAGGGCCTGTATGAACGAAGTGAGCCTGACTGTTACTGGTATTTTCAAATTGATCCGCCCACCAGTAATCACTATTTTCTTCCCCAAGACGCTTTGCCGTATGATAAAAGTGCTCGGGGTTGGCAAAAGGACAGGCATCCACTAACTTAAGTTCGGCATCATAAAGCGAGATCATCTGCTCTTTCTCCCGCGCTTGGCCTTTAGGCATCACAACTAACATCTTGAACCCAAGAGCCTTTGCCACCAAAGCTAAGCCAATACCTGTGTTACCCGCGGTCCCCTCGACTATGGTCATTCCAGCAGTTAACTTGCCACTAGCAACAGCATCTTGCACCATCTGCAGGGCGGCGCGATCTTTGATAGAACCGCCGGGGTTTTGCTGTTCACACTTAAGTAAGATCTCACAGCCACTAAGATCACTGAGACTGTTAATACGTAATAGATCCGTATTACCAATAAGCTCAGTGATATTGTTTGAAATGCAATCGGCGGGGGGTAACTGGCATGATGAGCTTAGGGGAGCTGACATAGATAACAATCTCTGTTGCTGATACTCATTCAATATTAGGCACAGATTTGATTTAAGCCAAATAGCCGAAGTTAACCTAATAGCGGCCAGTGACTCACTAACCTAACTCTCTGCATAAGGGCACTACCATTTTATAAAAGGATGAATCTGCTTATGAAAAACACTTTAAGCTAAAAACAAAAGGCCTCTTCAATGACGATGAAGAGGCCTTATCAATGAACATCATGTGCAGCAAAATGCTACATATTTACTTTAGATTACTGGTTGAGCATAGATACTCTATTTGGCTCAAGGATCATGCGTTGAACCGCAGAGTTAACCATTGGGCTGCTCGATAGTCGCTTACTCGGTGAGTTTGCTTGCTCTGAATTAGCATTGTTGAAATACTCTAAGTCAATTAGCTCGTACATGTTCCAGCGTGGTGCAATATAGTAGTTCCACTCATCGGTAGAGTTTTGACGCCAAACCTGCGCTTCTTGTACATAGAAACGCTTACCTATACGACCATCAATCACTTTTAGTAAACGCCACTCGCGGTACTCGCAAGACTCGTCTTTATCCCAGCACTTCCAATCGGCAAAGCTATGCTTTAACTTACCGTTAGTCTCGACGGCCCAAGTCATTGCATTACCAGAATAATTGATTAGATTGGGCGGTGTGCCTTCGGCGTCCCAAAAGCGAGTTCCAGAGTTGTCATCTCGCGTTTGGAAGCCAAAAAATACGCTCTCGGCAGCAGTGCAATCCAGACTCGTTACTGAATAGCAGTAATTCAGCTTATCACCATCCCAGGAGTCGGCTGACCACTGATTAATTGTAGTTTGCCAATATTGCTCTGTGCCTGTTAAAGCGGTTTCTGTAGTAAAGCTTGTCGCCGCATCTAACTGAGTCGCGAAGCCAAATAACGACGCAAGCAACTGACCATCTTTATCTGAAGCTTCAGCATAGATCGCCAAATCACCCTCACTACTATCGATAATAGAGTAGGTTTGATTAAAGTCAGCAAAGACTAGTACTAAAGTGCCGTCTGTTACAGACCAATCAAACTCAGCACCAGTGTCCTTACTCACACCACTGCCACCAGCTAGAAATTCCAGCACTTCAAAGTGATTACTGTCTTTGCTTATGTCGTTATAGACCTCAAATCCCCATAAACCGGCAATATTCGTATCGACGAACTCGACACCTGCGGTTGCCGACTTACGCATCAAAGTATCAGAGGAATATGTACTCTCCCAAGTCTCCGTAATAATTTCACCATCGACTTCAACAGGTGACATAATCACTTTAGTGACACTTTCTACTCGATAAGTATCTAATGCTGAGCCTGTTGTCAGGCGCGTCATACGCTCGGTTATTGGTTCATTACTCACTTCAACTTGAGTGATCCCTGCCGCGAGGATTTTATCTCTCAGCTCTTGTGAGAGCTTATCTAATGAGCTAACACTTGGGTAGCTCGCACTAGGCTGAGCGTCTGTATATGTGAGTAAAATATCCCCAGCTTCAACCAACCAAGTGAACTTAGAAACACCATAGCTAGTTGCAAGCTCACCACTGTTATCATCGGCAAACTCATAACGACTGCCGCCTCGGGCAATGAAAGTCGGTGCTACTGGAGTAGTTTGGTAATATAAAGATGGAATATCAGCAGCTTCAACTGGCGGCGTTAATTCAGGATCGGTAACTACAATATCAATCGCCGCTTCTATAGCGCCTGGAGTCGCCTCTTCAATGGTTTCAACCAATGCATTATATTGAGCAGGGTCAGCAAGCACAGATACTAGATCGGCACCGTCTTCAAGTATCGCCTCATTACTATTAATTAGGATCTGTACAACAGCAGCAGCCTCAATCAAGGCATCCGGATCAATCTGACTTTCAACGAGTTCAAAGGCCTCTAAATTACTAGGCTCTTCACCGCCATTGGCAGCAACGAGAAGACTATATAATGCCGTCGATACTGCAGAGACAGAGATAGCAGGCGTATTCTCTACCGCTTGTACGCCTTGAGATGCGACTCTTTGATACTTTGGACTTGCCTGAACCTCAACAATAAGTCCGCTCAACTGAGATAATGAAGGTAAAAGCGAAGCGAGTTCCAAGCTTGATTCTGTAGCCGCGGTTAGCTTCACACTCGAGTTCAACTCAACATCATCATCAACAGCTAGATCAACACTAAAGTTACCCGTCTCATCGACTAAGCCTTCTACAGCCTCATCACCAACTGTCGCAGCCACTTTAGCGCCAAAATATTGTTCACCTACGACTTTACCAGCTAATTTATAGATATTTTCAATACGTTCAATATTGGTGTCAGCGGTAACTGCTGTCGTTGCGCCTTCATTATCAGTAACAGTCACTTTAAAGCTGATTGGCGTATCGATAGCAACTGAAGGAGCTGTAAAGCTGATTTGCGCCGAATCGATACCTGTAAGTTCTAGCTCTGGCCCTGCAGTTTGCTCCCATAAATAACTTGCGATACTGCCATCGCTATCACTCGCAGATACTGACAGTGTTGAGGCTGACTTCTCTGTCAATGGAGCAAACTCGGCACTTAGCATAGGCGCGGTATTGGGGATTTCGATTGGAGTGTTGTCATCTGAGCTGCCACAACCACTAATTAAAGCGCTACTAACAAATACTGACAATATGCTTTTCTTCAACATGATTATTATTCCTATAATCTTTCTTGTTAAACATCGCGAGTAAGCAAACTGACGAAAGAAGGGAGGATTCCATTAGCTCACTCTCTAACATCACAGACCCACGACTCATTTTAGAGACATGATCTTACAGAAGTATGTAATCAATTTGTGTAAGTATTTACTCAACAAGGTAAAAGCGGTGTTAAGCTTTGTTTAATAGGGGCATTAAAGATGAATTACTGATGAAAGCATTGAAATAGCTAGTGAAAAATATAGCCAACTTTCTACTCGCATAGTGCATTTTTTATAATCGTTATTAATTACCCACTTATCAACACCATAAAAAGTCATTCTATATCGAGTCATGCAAACGATAAGAGCTCAATCAATTCATATGGCTTTATAGAACGACTTCATTGACTTACCCCTCCCCATTAAAAAATAGGAAAACAACAAACTGGATATTAGGTGCGTTCCGAGTAGCTATTTCGCGGATGATTATCTTCATACATATCGTTCAAAACAACATATAGCGCTAAAAACAAACGCTTAAGCGATAATCCCTACCAAAAAAACCAAAAAACAAATACTGATAGCAAGCTACTGATTAAATGAAAATAAAATTAAAGATAAATAAAATTTAAGCAGCATTTCACCGAATGCAAACCCAACTTAAAGCATGAAAATACTCAACAAAATGCATTTAACTAAACTAACGTATCAAAATAAACTCCCCCCTAAAACATCGATTCATTATCAAAATAGCAATTTAATGACACAAATCTCTATAACTGCCCCAAGAGTTCAACCTGGGTTCAGCTAGCTAACGCTAATATTCTTTTAATTTAATGCCTTTTTTAGCCTAGCGAGTGGCTTACTTAAGAGAGTTTAATGAAGATCCATGACACAGATTTAGTCTATGAAAGCCTGCCAAGCGTAATGGTTTTACTCGATTCAGTGGCCTTTATGTGGGTCGTTACCCTGATCACTGTCGCCATATTTGCCTGGACAGGCCTAAAGCTTTGGCACTTACACTCATTACCCAAATACCTGGCTAAAGAGCGCGGCATGCAGCAGGCCAAACTGGTCTTTTGGCTCTGTATGTTAGGTCTATTTTGGAAACCGCTTTGGGTACTGGCCGTTATCGCTATCGTGACCGATTGGGACCGAGTACAACAATGGATTAAAGGAACCCGCACATGAAAGAGATAATGCTGCCCTATATTTTTATCGTCTGGCTACTGTTTAAGTTCAAAGTGATCAAGTCCAGACCACGCAACTATTTCATCAGTGTATTTGTTGGCTGCTTAATTGCGATAACCCTGTTTTTGGCACATCGGTTTTATTCACCAGCAGATTTAACTAACTCCACCACGGTCAGAGCGCCCCATGCGATCTTATCACCCGCTTTCGGCCAACAAATAGCAACCGTCGCCATCGATCACAATCAGCATGTTAAAAAAGGTCAACTGCTATACACCCTAGTCGATGACAAGGTCAGTAGCGCGATTGATGAACTCCAGGCGCGCATTAACGAGATTGAACGCAGCATCGAAGCCACCGAAGTTAAGCTGGCGCAAGCAAAGCGTACTCATCAACGCAAAGCCAACCTTGGCGAGCATGTTAGCGAGCGCGACTTAGAAAATGCCGAGGATAACGTAGAGATCATTAAAGCTGAGCTTAAGGTGCAACACGCTCAGCTTGAGGTGCAATATGCCCAACTACGTAAGCAACAATTTGAGCTCAAACGCCTTGAAGTTCGCGCTCCGTTTGACGGCATGGTGACCCATGTTTATATCGCCGATGGTTCACGGGTGGGTGCAATGCACCTATGGGACACTGGGCGAAAATTTGTCGAAATGCGTATTCCCGATCAATCCTTTGCTTATATTCAACCGGGTCAGTTTGCCGAGTTTTATATTGACGCCTATCCAGGTCACATTTTTAGAGCAAGAGTACACAGTAAGGTTGAGGCAACAGGTGAGGCCCAAGGAGATATCTTACCTCGCGAACAGATGGTATCTCGTCATATCAACTTAGGTTCAATGCCTGTTGGGCGTACCGTCATACTGGATGTGGATGCCGCCACTATGGCCATGTTACCAATAGGAGCAACTGGGTCTGCGTGGATTAGCGCCGACAAACCATTATCGATATTGGGATTTCTCGATATCATTGGCGGCGCAACCGTGCGCTTAACCGCGGTTAAGTCTTACCTTAATCCGCTATAACGCAATCAAAAACAAAAAGCACAGCTTAGGCTGTGCTTTTGTTCAATCTCATTTCGTGCCAAATTACGAGCGCAGTGATTCAATAAGATGCAGAAGACGCATAAATAAATTAATAATGTGCACATACAGCATGCCACCAAAGTCTATCGCTTCATCTAAGGTTTCACCGTACTCACAAGCAACGGCCCAAGTGTAACCAATGTAACCACACATGCTCAGTGCAGCAATCAAATGGATCATATCGTGACTCTGACCAAAGAACAGCAACCAAGTCAGCTCAACTGACACAATCCAACCACCTACCACGCACAATACTTTACCAAAACTAACAAAGAGCTTAGGCACAATCGTTGCTGTAATAATCATTAGTAAGGTAATGCCTGCAGTGTACTCAACAGCTAACGCGACCTCTGCAGCAGTAAATCCTTGTAGGAATAGGCTCAAGGTAATACTGATACTCAAAGTCATCAGGTTGTAGCCTAAAAAACTAATCAAGGGCACCGGATACTTGAGCATAATCAAGCAGCCAGCCATTAATGAAGCAAACACAACTGCCAATAACACCCAAGGATTTATCCATTGCAGTATTTCAACCGGAAAATACGCAACAGCAAGATAGTTAATGCTAAAACCCCAAATTAGCACTAAGCCAATCACTAAATTGAATACCCGTTTGCTTACAGGCCTGTCTTCTAAAAAGACACCTGATAAATACCGATTCATACTGACTTCTGATCTTTGCATGCCAACTACCTTTTGACTAACACCAAGCGAATGCTATAAATTTCGCGTAGCTTAACCAAGGCAGTAGTTTAGCTATATAGCGGCGAATAACTTTTGCAGAACATATCAACAAACAAGGCATTAACTGCATAATACATATACAAAAATCATCATTCTGCACTTCAAATCTTCCTAGGCTAACCTCTAAAGCCTGTTATTATTCAAACACGGCCTTTTATCGAGCTAGCTATGATCACTTGGAAACATCAAATAGACTCACTAAAGCACCTGATTGATTGGGTGTGGTATCTCGATGTTTCTGCTGACGACAACATTGATGCCATGCCGCAACTGGTGCCCAATGTGAATGCCCATTATATTATTTCGCCCAACCAGCAGCCCTATCAATACACCAGTGCTAAAGCTCAGTTTTCAGGCCGTGGCAGCTACTTGCTTACAGCCAATACTCAAACTTTGATCCTTGATGATAAACCGCCACTGACCCGTTTAGGTTTTCGCTTTACTCCCACGGCGCTGTATCAACTTAAGCAACAGCAAGCTGGAGTTATCAACCAATGCGTAAAAATAGATTGGCTAGATGATTTACTGCCGCCTAAACGCTATCAAGCCTTAATAGCGCAAGCAAATAAAGAAACACTGCTACAGCAGGTTGAGCGAGATCTCAGCCCGCTGCTCACCATCGCAAAGTCTGACCCCACGGTAAACTTAGTTGAAAAGTCCTTACTCTTTATCGAACAAAGCAATGGCATGCTCAGCAGCGAGCATTTAGCCAAGCAGTGTTTTTGTACCAAACGCACCTTAGAGCGTGCCTTTAGCAAAGTGGTTGGCTTGAGCATTAAGCAATATCAAACCATAGTGAAGTTTGAGGCATTGTTTACCCATCTATACCAGCATCCGTTAAATCCAGATTGGGCCGCTTTAGCCGATCAATATGGCTTTAGCGATCAGCCACATTTGATCCGCCAGATGAAAAAGATCTTAGGCGTAACCCCAGCTGGTTACATCAGCGCACGGGATCTTGTTATCGATATTTATGGCGACTTTGAATAATAAAGCTGTTCCGCTAAAGCTGTTTGCAGCAATTGGTTTGAGCAAACGTTAGCTGAAACTTGTCGCAAATGTTCAATCGCTAGCTTATTGGCCACGCTATGATGGGCGCATATTCATTATTTAGGTAAGCAACATTGTCGATTACACAATTTAAATTAGGCCAAGCAATCCCATTAACAGACTCGCTAACGATTGAGTTAATTAAGGCGAGTGATCTGAGTGAGATCATCACCATGCTGGACGATCCTAAGGTCGCAGAGTATTTGTTTTTCGCACCATCGCCAGTTGAGGTTTACCAAGGCTTCTTTAACCCGATTATTGAAAACACCGCAGAGGCGATTAGCAAAGGCCAATGGCCAGATAACATCACTGTCGTTATTCGCGATCTTGATGGTCAATATATGGGAATGGCTGGCTTACCTGCGGTTATGTTTATGCAGGGTAACTTTGAAGTCGGCTATCAACTGCCAGTGCACGCTTGGGGTCAAGGTATTGCCACTGCGGCCTGCAAGTTTTTAACTCATCTTGCCTTTAGTGAGCTCGATGCCCATAAAGTGACTGCCGATTGCCACATTAGTAACACCGGCTCATATAAAACCATGCAAAAGTGCGGTTTTGTGCATGAAGGTACCCAAAAAGATTATTTCAAAATGGCGCTGGGGTTTGACGACCGCGTGCACTATGGCATCACCAAGGCGCAATTTCAGGCTTTATAAGCATGATTATTACCCGCGCAGTTAATGCTTCAGCGCTGCTATAAAGGCGCTTTACCAAAGTCGTAATCGGTAAAACTTGGCATACTGTCGATTTAGCTTGGTATAAAAACCGTGATGAGTGTTAAAATCTAGGCCTATTGATTTTAGCCAACATAAAGGTAAGGCAATGAACCCGATTCTTGCGATCTTAAAAGAACATAACGTCAGTGATGAGCAAGCTAAAGAGCTGTTCCAAACACTAACTGAAAACCCAATGATGGCCATGGCGGTAATTGGTCAGCTAGGTATTCCACCAGAGAAGCTACAGCAACTTATGGGCCTTGTGATGCAAAACCCTGCCTTGATTAAAGAAGCTGTTGAAGAGCTAGGCCTAGACTTTGCCAAAGTTGAAGCGGCAAAAGCCCAGCTGCAAAAGTAATAGTTGCAAAAGTAAAGCACCAGCTCTTGCAGTAAGTAGCTTGAATACTGCAACAGAAGTTATCCTAAACGCCTTGCGCAGCCTTTGCTACAAGGCGTTTTTGTTTCTAACGGCCATTCATTAGGCGTTGCTAAGCGATACACTCAAGCACAGATGAAAATGCTTATATCAAACCAATTATAATCATCAGTTTTTCCAGCGCTTTAATCATCAATCTTTTAACCACAAGCTTTTAATCATCAAGCTTTAGTCACGCGCCATTATCTTAGGCTCTGCAAACTTAGGGATAGTCAAATCATTAGGAATTAGCGGTAGCACTGCACCAATCACATCGTGACCATCGCTGGCATCAACAAACTTCCACGTTTTACCAATATCGGTAGAGTATCCCAATAAAGCAGAGTTCCTGAATATCTTGCCTTCTGCAGTTTGTGTACTAATTGTCATCGGCAAATAAGCGCAATATTCATCACCATCAATAAACATTTGGGTGGGCTCAGTAAATGTCGCTGAATCTTGACTAAAAGCGCCTGACTTCATCCTTTCGGTGAACTGCCAAATAATACGTTGATAAGCGACCCTTGCACCTTCAAACATTATCTCTTCATCGAGAATAAAGCCCATAAAGGTATCAACATCGTTATCTGTAATACTTTGCTGAAACAGCTTGGCGGCGGCGAGAGCCTTGGCAACCATTCGCTGACCTTGAAGGTCGTAATACTTCTGCTCACCACTGGGCTGCCCATTAATAACCGCCGTGTCCCACTTCAGTTGCCCGTTAGGCCAAAACTCTTGTAATGTGCCATTACCTTGAGCATCGAAATTGGCTCGTTGATCTAGTGTTCCATCCTCTGAATAAGATTCAGCGAAGCCGACTATCTGGCCATCTTTAAAGTTACGCTTAGCTCTAAGGCTGCCGTTGTCGTGGTAATCTGTAAATTCGCCCTGCTCTAACCCTTCATCAAAAAATCCCTCTTGTGCGAGCAGACCATTTTCATGAAAACGCTTTCTTATTCCCGCAGGGTAGTGCTCGTCATAATGTAGTGTGCCGTCCTCATAAAAAGTCTGCCAATGACCCACCCTATCAATTCCTAGCTCATAGCCGCGGAGCTTCAACTGGCCATTATCAAAGAAATATTCAACTAACTCAGGTTCTAGTTCGACTTTTGGCTCAACGGGGAAATCGGCTGTTTTCATAATAAAGTCTGTATTGAATGACTCGCCTTTCTCTTGTTCCTCTTCAGAAAGTGTCGCCAAAACAGGCAATAATGCTTCGATTGAACCTTGTAACTCCTGCTTAGCAAGTGCATCAAATGTCGCTGAACCGCTCGACTTTTTAACCTTAGTTTGTACTTCAGTACTTTTACCAACGTCATAATCTACTGCAACCACTACTTTGAGCTGGCTAAACTCAGTGTGGCTTTGCAGCGCTTCTTCCCCGGCTATCAAGCTCAATACATAGCAGCGCTCAAAGGTATTGCACTCAATGGGTTTACGCTTTGCTTGATCGCTGCAACCCACAAATAATAAGCTGATGAACATAAAGCCAAGAGTAATAATAGATTTAATAAAATTCATAGGGTTACAACTAACAGCGATAGATGCTGTGCATCCTAAAGTAAAAATCAACCAGGCGAAAGTACAGTATGTAAACTGAGAGGGATAGCTCGCTATAAGTGGCTAGTACGGGACTTATTGTCATATGTGTAAAACAAGGCCAACAACTTTGCAGGCCTTGCGGTGCAATAAGCTTGGGATGATTTATCATCTTTAATTCGCAAGACGTAAACCTGAGAATAAATCTAAGGCATTAAATCTAATTGGTTACCCCCTCTCCAGCGCCTTCAAACCCTGCTAACCAGGTTTTCAACAGTAGGTTTAGCGCGGGTTGTTCAGCATCTGACAACTGTTCAACTAATTTGTGTTGGATCCGCACATGGTCTTCAATGGCTTTATCTATGGTGTTAAAGCCTTTTTCAGTTAAGCCCACCGATACACTGCGGCGATCTTGTTTACTGTGCACTCGCTCTATTAAGCCTTTGGTTTCAAGCTTATCTAAACGGTTGGTCATGGCTCCCGAGGTGAGCATCATCGATGACAACAAGGCTGATGGTGTGAGATTAAACGGTTCTCCTGAGCGCCTTAATGTCGCTAAAACATCGAACTCGCCCATGGTCAGGCCGTATTGTTTATGACAAGCTGCAATCTCAGCCTCGATGTGTTTTTGCAAACGCATAATACGCCCGAAAATAGCCATCGGCAGCGTATCTAAATGCGGCTTCTCTTTGGCCCACTGTGCTATAACCTTATCGATATCTTCCATTTTTCACCTTTAATTTGCGTCAAGCAGGCACACCACTAATAAACTTAACACTCAGATACTTTACGCGAAGATACTTTATAAGAAGAGACTTTACAAAAATAAACTATCGGTCCACAATGAAATATATCTTCATACAAAGATACTTAACATAAAGGTAGTTTATGAATGTGTTTATTGCCATGATCCCAGCATTTTTTTGGGGCACAACCTACGCCATGACGCAGCTTACTCTGCCCGACTGGCCGCCACTGCTACTAGGAGCGATTCGTGCCTTGCCTGCTGGATTAATTTTACTGGCAATTAAACCTAGCCTACCGAATAGAGCTGACTGGCCAATTTTAGTTAAACTCGGTGCCATCAATATTGCCATCTTCTTCAGCCTCATTTTTGTAATGGCTTTGACACTGCCCTCAGCATTATCAGGTGTAGGTATGGTTTCGGTGCCCGTATTTGCCATGCTATTTCATTGGCTGATTAATAAAAAACGCCCTAATCTACTACAAGCTATATCCGGTCTCGTTATTGTGATCTTGGCTTGGCAGCTGTTTGACCCAAGCTCCATCAGTTTAAACCCTGTCGGGCTGTTCGCTATGTTGGCCGCAATAAGCTGCATTATTGTTGGCAGCACCATGACTAAAGAACTCGGCACACGTATTCATTGGTGGACGGTACTGACGTGGCAGCTCATTATTGGCGGCAGCTTGCTACTTTTGGTCTCAGGCATTGAGGCTTTATTCTCAGCAGATAAGTACCTAGCTATAGCCTCTGGATTTAGTCTAATGAATAGCTTTGGGATTGGCTGGATTGTGCTGCTAAACACAGTGCTCGGTTACGGCTTATATGTATGGTTATTACAGCGTATGAGTGTGGTTGACTTTACCTTTGGCAGTATTGCGAATCCAATAGCAGGGATTATCAGTGGCATTTTGTTAGTCAATGAATCTTATAACTCACATCAATATCTACTGATGGCAGGGATGATACTAGCTTCAGTTTCCCCCGCGTTAATCCAAATGCTTAGTCGACGCTTTACGCTGGCATCGACAACTAATAAGTAAGGCTGCCAAGTAATAAGGTCAGCCTTTGCCGCTGACCTTGTTACTGTTGTTTTTGTTATCGCTCTTATTGTTATAGCTGTTTTTGCAAAAAAGCATGATCTATTGCACATTTCCCCCCGTCTTGCTTGCGCCCCACCAGCAGCTGCGTACAATCCGCGCCAACAATTTATTGTGCTGTATATCGCTGGAAATTTGGTCCAGAAGTCTCTACCACAAGACCTAATCTTGTGACTACAGCCCAATCACCGTCCGTTGCCAAACACTTGGCAGCCCAGTGGTATCTGCCAATAAATTTATTGAATTTCTAATGTAAGAAGAATACGTGAGCGCTGCATAGAGCCTCATGTATGAAGAACGCATTAATAACGCATCAATAAAATAAGGCATCACTGTGGCGATCTCTAGCTTACTTCTACGTACGGGGCAGTCCCGTTTTATGGAATCGACGTTCCAACTTTCACAGCGCAATGCCAATGTTGGCACCGAGCTCTACGCCGGTTTTATCACCTTTTTAGCCATGAGTTATATTTTGGCGGTGAATCCGGCGATCTTGGGCAGCATAGAGGGAATGGATAAAGGCGCGATCTTTACCGCCACCGCCTTAGCTGCCGCGTTAGCCACCTTGATAATGGGTTTTTTCGGTAACTACCCAGTCATGTTAGCGCCCGGTATGAGCATGAACAGCTTCTTTAAGGGCATGTTAGCGTCGAGCTCAGTTGGGCTAATTTGGCACGAAGCCCTGTTCGGTATTTTTCTGTCCGGCATCGTCTATCTGATCTTTTCCATGACTAAGATCCGCAAACAGATGATCGAATCGATCCCAGAAGATCTTAAGCTCGCAATCACGGTTTCATTGGGATTATTTATCGCTTTTCTCGGCTTAAAAAATGCAGGCATTATTGTCGCCCACCCAGCCGTGCTCGTCAGTATGGGAGACATTACTCAGCCTCAAGTTGCAATAGCCTTTATCAGCCTTTTTGTCGCGGTAGGTTGTATGGTGAGAAACATCAAGCTGGCCACTTTTATCGCCTTTATCGCCTCGATTACGCTCACTCTCATCAGTGATGCCGTGCTCGGTACTCAGTACGCGCCGATCCCCGAAACCTGGTTTAGCGCACCACCAAGCATAGAGCCCAGCTTTGGTAAGGTGTTTAATTTTGAGTTTCTAACCGCTGACAAGTTATTTGATCTGCTGTTTATCGTGATCATCTTTTTTATCGTTGATTTCTTCGATGGTTTATCGACCATTGTCGGTGTGGGTAAAGATGCAGGTATTATCGATAAAGACGGTAAAGTACCTAACGCTCGCGCCGCATTAGTGGCTGATGCTGGCGGCACCGTCATTGGCAGTGTATTAGGCACCACTTCCATTACCGCTTTTTCAGAGTCAGGCATCGCCTCGGCTCAAGGGGCGAAGACGGGGCTAGCTGCGGTTGCTACTGCGTGTTTATTCCTATTGGCACTCTTCTGTTATCCGGTATTTTCAATGTTCTCAACCGCAATTGTTGCCCCTGCGATGATTGTTGTCGGTATTTACATGGTGGGACGTTTAGGCAAAATTAATTGGGATCATAAGCCATCATGCATTGCAGCCTTCTTTACCATCATGTTCACGATTTTAAGCTTCTCACCAGCCAACGGCATGGCGATGGGCTTTATCAGCTATGCGTTCTCCATGGTAGTTGCAGGTAAAGGCCGTGAAGTGCATCCGATTATCTATGTTTTATCGATCATTTTTATCGCTTATCTGGTGATGCTCTAAGCTAACACCTGCAAGAATAGAAAGGCCTGTGCAATTAAGCTATGGCCTTTTATCCTTGCTGCAACACTTAAATAAAAAGCACATAAATAAAAAGCACTCTAAAAAGAGTGCTTGTTATTTAGCTATAAACGCAAAAATGAAGCGTCAACCTTAGGACTTATCGCAAGTAGAGCTATAGTGATTAAGCTCAATAAGGCCACGTAATATAATGCCGTGATAGCGGGCTTTAACCAATTGATAATCCATAGAAGGTGCAAAGTAATAAGTCACCTCTTCGCTGCCCGTTTGCTTAACCGGAATGACGCTTAACTCACCCCAATGGGCAATATTTGTTGTCAGCGGTTCTTGTACATAATATTGATACGGCTCTATTGCATCGGATGCCTGCCTGATTAAGCGAAATTGTTGTCGCCCTTGTAGCAAAAACTCACGCATCTGAATGGCCAAGGTATCGACATCGCGGAGCGGAATATCAGTAGAGTCGTAACGCTCGATATCACCATCAATATCCACCTGAGAGCTCAGGCCATTAGCGCTAAAGCTGGCGCGCATATCTCGGGCGCGAAACCCGGTCACTTTTTGATGAAACTGGCTGGTAAGCCATTGACGGGTTAGGTTCGACCAAGCAAGCGTTGCAGTTTGATGGTATTGAGTACCAATACCTAGAATACTGGCCTCACTTTTAGTAATCACCTGCGCGGTTTGGCCTTGCCAATTCTCCGTACGATCCATCGTGCCTGTATGGATGCCACTGACGTAAATATCGTATTTAGCGTTACGGCTACACTGCTTAGGCTCTGCGGCCATTACTGCGTCTTTTGCTGCTGCATCACTAGCAAAAACATTAGTGCTAGCGACACCAAAGAGTCCGTACAAGCTTATCATGATGGCAAGGTTACGACTCATGATTAAAAGACTTCGTTCACATTAAGGTAGAAGTTAGTTTCGTTCTCGCCCACACCAATATCTAGGCGTAAATTAATATTGTCTTTGATTTTAAAGCGGAAACCAGTGCCGTATGAAGTCATTAACTCTTCATTAAGATCGCTCACCTTTGATGCTACGCTACCCACACCGCCCCAAAACACCATGCCATAACGCTGAAAAATAGGTAAACGGTATTCAACTTGGCCCATCATCATCTGCTCGTCGCGGTAACGGCCTTTGATATAGCCACGCATCGCTCCTGAGCCACCGAGGTCTGGCAACATGTTCCAAGGCACATCGCCATTGGTAAAATGCCCCTGTACCTGCCAAGCGATAAGACCTGGCGCCGAACTCAGCAAAGAGGTTGAGCTCAAGTCGATATAATTTGCTAACTCAAGATTGTAAGTCGAGAACGTCGAATATTCGCTGTTTTGATACAGACCGGCATCGATTTGGAATAACCAACCTTTAGTGGCATTTAAGCGGTAATCACGCGAATCATAGATACTGGTTACCACCACTCCCGAGCTAAAATTATTTGGCAGAAGTGTATCTGAATCTACTGGCATCTCTGTTTCGACCAGCTCTAATTTTTCAGCACTGGCGTAAGTGAAATCTGCGCCCACACCTAGAAAGTAGTTATCGGTAATTTCCGTCATCCAGCGTGGTTTAAAACTATAAACTTGCTCTTCAAACTCATGGTGATTAGCGTCGATATTACCTTGTTCGATACCCTGTCCATAATAAACAGCCGCTTCGTTATGTAGCTCTAGCCCCAGCTGTAAACGCTGCTTACCACCGTTGAAAAAGGTCATATTTTCAACTTCAACACCATAAGAGTTGTTCATCGACACAAATGAGTTTAGTACTAAGGATGATGGCTGCTCATCACTCGATGCGCCGTCTGTTTTATATAAGCCCACCATCAGCAAACCCACACCAAACTTCTTCTCAGGCGTGTAATAGGCCGTAGGCAAGTAGCTCATATCGATAGGCTTACTCTGATCAAAATCACCGTCAGCACCAAACACAGACAAGATATCGTCGACCCAAGTCGGCTCCATATCTTTAGGCGTTTCAAATAAAGGTTCTACAGCGACAGCTTGATGAGATAAGGCCAGCAGGGTTAACAGCAAAATCCGTTTCATAAATACTCGAATTAATAGTGAAGAAAATAGACGTTTATAGGCGATATGCTGTGAAAGAAACGTGATGACTCTGGTCGCGATTCGCCGAGCGCGCATTCTACCACTACAGCCACATTCAACAATGACTTTTTTTGCTTAAGGATTAATCAGCCAATAATTTCCGATAACGTATTTATTTAGTTATAAAAACAACCAAGCTCCATAACTGGTAGAGCTTAGTTGTCGCTACAGCAATAATCGTTTAAGCACTTTTATTTAACGACTCAGGCTGTAAATACTTAGCGATATCGATCTCATTTATCTGAGCCGAGTCCAAAAATTTATGCGCATATTCAAGATAGATCCCGCTCGATAAAAATAGCTTAAAGATATCCATATCTAAGTGTTCATCGAGTGCCATCTTATGCAAAATATCAATAGCAACGCTAAGAGGTTTAGCTTTTTTATAGGGTCTATCGGCAGCGGTTAGCGCTTCGAATATATCGGCCACCACTAAGATCCGCTCAGGAATCGATAAGTCGGCAGCGCTGAGTTTACGTGGGTAGCCCGTGCCTTTTAAGGTTTCGTGGTGAGTCGAGGCGTAGCGCGGCACTCGTGCAAGCTCGGGTGGGAACGGCAGGTTCTCTAACATCTTAATGGTACTGGTGACATGCTCATTAATTTTAAACCTGTCTTCAGTGGTCAAAGTGCCTCGTGAGATAGAAAGATTATACAGCTCACCTAAGTTATATTGATATTCAGGGATCGCCATTTTAATACCAAACTTAGGATCAAACTCCACCTTATTGATCCGCTTGATAATATGTTCAGGTTTATCGCGCAGCAACGGCTCTGTGACCGGATAAACGTCCTCGCCTTCTCGTTCACTAAGATTAAGTTCTTCGACTGGTGACAGCCCTAGCCTATCGTCAAAATGACGCTGCCAGCTGATTTTAGCAAGCTCGGCGAGGCGATCTGTCGACTCTTGATCCATAAACTCGCCGCCAACATTGGCCTTGGCGATAAATTTAAAGTCCTCTAGCAATTGCGATCGCTGCTGATGGAGCTCTGCAAGAAGCAGTTCTTCTGACTGCTCGCCCGACGGCTTAGCGTCTTGCTTACACAATATCGTTTGCTTTAGATATTCAATCTCGGCGTCTCGCCACAACACCTCAAAGCGCATCCTAACCTCATGAATACGGTTATAAACGGCTTCAAGCTTACTGCCCTTATCGACGATATATTCTGGGGTGGTGATCTTGCCGCAATCATGCAGCCAAGCGGCGATTCTAAACTCGCGCTGCTCATCATCGGAGTTAAATTTAAAGTCCTTAAAAGGGGCTAGTTCTGAGTTTTCTGCAGCCTGAGCCAACATCAGGCCAAGCTCTGGCACTCGATTACAGTGTCCTGCGGTGTAAGGAGATTTATCATCAATAGCTTGCGCTATGAGTTTGATAAAAGACTCCATTAACTCCTTTTGATTCTCCTCATGCGCCTTAATCGCACTCGACATATCCATCATAGAGTGCGCCAATTCATCAAGCTCGGTGATGCTTGACTCAACTCGCTTCACTGCATCATATTGACGGTTTTTAATCTTGTCATTTTCAATCGCCAATAATTTAATAGGTCGAATAATAGGAGATGAAAACAGCCAGGATACGGGCAAGATAATCAATAAGCAGATGCTGGTGAGCAAAATAGATTGCTGTACTTTCTCAATACTGGTCGCAAGTAACTGCTCCATTGGCACCACAATCGCAAAATACTCTTGATTCCCAGCTGAAGGCTCTTCACTTCCAGCCGATGCATCACCAAAAGGGGTTACATAAACAAACTCCTCAACCCCATTTAACTCACGACGAATTAAGTTTTGTTGGTTTTCCGGCTCAGCCGCTAGATCAATAAGGGCTTCAAAAGGCACAGTCCCTTGCGTTAATAAAGTCTGCTTTACTCCTTCACCAAACCACTTAGCCCTCAGAGCTTTGATTTGAGCCGGGGTGATATTAGCTAAAGCCTGATTAATGATTTCAATAATATCTGCTCTGTGAGCAGGCATCACAACGTGTAAACCGGTATTCAGTTTTATCGGAGAGAAATCTAGCTGCTGATGATATTGGATGTGCTTAACAAAAAACTGATTAGCTGTGTAATGCAATATGATGCTGCTATCGAGCGCAGCAAAAATCTCCCCCTGTTCAACCGCATGCAATATGGCATAGGTGGAAGGCATCTCGACTATCTCAATCTGCGGATAATTTTGCTTAATAACCTCAATAATCGACCAACCAGTCGGTATCGCAACCTGCTTACCATTGAGTTGCTCGATATGCGTGATCTCTGGCGTTCCTTGCTGGGTTGCTATCGCGTAGGGAAGCTCAAGAAAAGGCTCGCTAAACTTTCCTAATAAACGTGTCTCATCGGTTTTAATCACAGAGTGCAGCATGTCTAGTTCATGATCTTTATAGCTTTCAGTTAATTCACTCCAGCTAAAACCATTGACATAGTTCAACTCTAATCCTGTCATATCGGCAACCAGATTGAGTAGATCGACACTATAACCCTGAGGCATGCCTGATATGGCAAAATCAATAGGCGCCCAATCGGTTTCATTGGACACTAACAGCGGCTCAGTATTTTCTACCAGGGCGCGTTGTTTTGCAGTCAAAGCTAACTCTTTAGACTTAGGCATTTCAATCGCCGTCTTTTGTACTTGGTTCGATGCGATTAGCTCACCACTTTGCTTGTAGAGATAAATATTTTTCTCCGTGCTCCCCTTTTCACTCTCCCCCTGCATAACCAGATAATCTGAAAGTGATGACAGGGCGATATCTAAGGCAAGCACGATTTCGGAGTCTGCGAGCTTTATCGAATAAGTTTGCCCCGGAGATTGCAAATGCTGAAACAGATAAGGCTCTGTTTTAGAAACTGCATGAGTATGAGCATCAACAAACCAAGGCCTAACTCTAGCGTCATACTCACTGGGCTCTGTTTGCATCACGCGTAAATTAAACTGCTCATCGAAATAGGACTGCTCTTTTCGCCGTAATGTCCCCTCACCACTGATGGTAATCATCACCCAACGATCTAGATGGGATGCATTAAGCTGCTTTCTTATTATTGGGTGTGCATCCAAATTAATCAGCTCATAAAAATCCCCATTAGGCATGCCTACATAAATGCCATAAAACAATGGGTTAATTTGCATGACGTCAGCAAACGCCTGCCTGACTTCAGGATTAAAGGCACCATCTATCACAGGCGTATCAAAGTTTGACAGTAAGTGAGTGGTATTAATCGCGCGATTATCGACTTGAGTAAGGTAGCTACTGGTATTTTTAGCGGTAAGATTGTAGAGCTTAACAGCGGCATCTGTAGCCATGTTTTTACTAAAGTAATATTGCAAACTAATGGCAATCGCGGCGGTTAGAATAGTGGCTAAGATAAAGATCCCAACCACGGTAACACGAATGGTAAACCGTTTATTACTCATCTTGGCTAAGTCGCCCATAGTATCCTAACTCTGTCATCCAATCCTTGAATCAACATCTTACAACAAGGCTGTAACAAATAAACAGCTTGAAATGAAAACAAAGTTCCCACTCACTCCAGGTGACTAAATTAAAGCAAGCTAGAGAATAGTCTAAACCTTGAGCAAGCACTGATTGCATGGGGTTATTAGCCCATATTATGCTAAAATAGCTGATCAGCTTTATGAATGTGCAGCAACTCTCATTTGTGTAACTGAACGTAGTAAAGCCTACCGTGATTAACTGATGAGGATACAAGATATGAGCAAGCTAAATGCTGAAGAGCGTAAAGCACGAGATAACGAACGTTTCGCGCAACGAGTAGATGAGCGTAGAGTGAAAGGCGAAGATGTGGTTGCGTACGCGCTTGCCAATAAAAAAGCCTTTAAGTTTCTGACTAAATCAGAAAAACACAGCCTTAAACAAAGACAAGCTGCGCTTCTGGAAGAAGCGAATACAAAAGCGACACAAGAATATAAGCTGAAAGAGCAGCAAGAATTAGAAAAGATTGAAGCGGCATTTACTGAACAGTAGAGCCCGATGAACAGCCATAATCACTGTGGCTGTTCTCCCCCCTCCCCACACACAAAAAAAAGCCGATTTTATTGGGACTTATATTTGCACTTATGCTGTAAACAGCCAAATTGACATCGATACTTCTCGCCTAAGTGATCACCCAACCTTTGTTCTCTTCGATAAAGTAATTGCGTTCATTAAGACTTATACCAATTGGTATTAGCCCGCACTAATAGATAGCACTGATAGATAGCCCTAATTAAAACGCCGCTCACATTTAATCGATAAACTCAGGCAGATTTTATTTTGGGACTTATACAATTGATATATTATCCCGCCGTTGAGTCACTCAGCCCCAAACTTAGGTTGATTAGCCTTAGATTCTCAGAGTAACCAACACACTAATCACGAGGAATTATAATGCTAGCTGTTAATGAATATTTTGCAGGTCAGGTTAAGTCTATCTCTTTTGAAGGTGCCGACAAACCCGCATCTGTTGGCGTAATGGAGGCTGGTGAGTATGAATTTGGTACTGCGGCGCCTGAAGTTATGCAAGTGATCTCTGGTGCGCTAACGGTAATGCTGCCAGGCCAAACCCAGTGGCAAACATTTAACGCCGGTGAACAGTTTAATGTTATCGGTAATGCCAAGTTCCAGGTTAAAGTCGAGACCCAAACTGCCTACCTGTGCATCTACGGCTAACTCAGAGCTGGTCAAAATAACCATTCAAAAAGTGTAGCCGTTAAACAAGCAAACCATCCACTGACTGTTCCATAACGACGCTGTTGAACAGCTCAAACTGGATGGTTTTTTGCTTATGTTATTGAATCCACCGCACAAGTTCATCAGCTGTTTTCAACGCATACTGCCTTTTTACCAAGCGACCAGATGGATCAAAAAGTAACAGCTCTGCTGAATCAGCGCGATGCTTGGCTATCAATAACTCTCCTTCAGGGCTGCCGGTAGTCGCAATCAAAAAGTACGCTTGGTCACCAAGCTGGTCACGCGCGTCATTCATTTGCTCGGTCTGACTATTACTCACAGCAAGGCCATTGTCGTAAACAAACACGACTGTAGGTTTACCGCTGCCGATCTGCTCATGTGTTGCCTTAAACCCTTTAGGCATGACCATGACTAGCACGGCAAACAACACCACTATGGAAGCGATTACCCCCAAAGCAATCCAAGGCTTACGACGAGTCGAGTTTGTTTTGTGTGTATCCAAGGTACAAATCCTTCTTTTAACGATTGAAATACAAAATAAAGTCACCCATTGTAATCAACTAACCTGAGGCGGATCTTAAAATTTGCAGGGAAAAATCTGGGTTTCATGCGCTGCTTGGTAAGCTGGCTATTTTACTACAATGACTGATTAACCTTACAGTTTTGAAACTGACTCGCAATACAGCGTTGACTGTTAATCTGTGCTTGCTGTAATTGCTGCTCATTGAGTTTAGCCATCATCTGTTTAAGCCGCTGCTTAGCAAGATCGTTACCTTGAAAGCTCGCCGCATCTAACCAGACATAAACCTGTATTAAATCAGACTCGCCATTAATACCGTTATACTCCAGAGTCGCCAAATCGACTTGCGCCTCTGGTGAGCCCTGAGTCGCCGCTTGCCATAACCATTGTTTCGCTTTTAACGTATCGACGGCTCCCAACCTGCCCTCGATATAAACCATACCGAGCTGATGCATAGCAGGAATATAACCGCGTTGAGCACTGAGTCGATACCAATCGACGGCTTGCTGTGGATTAGCGTATTCATCTAAATAGAGATTACCAAGCACAAATGGCGCTTCGTTGTGGCGATTATCACTACTTAGCTTTAGCCAACGCTCAGCAATAGTGAGATCTTTCTCGCCGCCATTGCCCTCCATGTACATAAGACCCAACATAAACTGCGCCTCTGCTTGATATCTAGGCTGTTGCTGACTCTGTTGATGATGTTGTTGCTGACTCTGCTGCTGATGTTGTAAAGAGTGGCTTTGATTCGCCACTTGTTCGTACCAATAGCGTGCCAATTGCGGCTTTGCGCGACTTGATGCCCCGCCTCGATACAACTCAGCCAAAGAATACTGCGCCCCCAGTGAGCCTTGCTCCGCCGCCACCCGATAAAGAGCCATTGCGCGGTTAATGTCGGCCTTTACTAGCATTCCCTTGGCGTACAAATATCCTAGATTAGTCGCAGCATCGACGTCCCCCTTAGCTGCATTTTCAGTGCATTCAGGTGATACAGCATCAGCCTGCCCCGCCACGGCATATTCACACCAAGGGTCAAATATCTTTGCAGCTAACTGAGTTTGTTGCTGGCTACCGCAACCAGCCAGAGCAAGGTTTGCGACTAAAATAGTCAATAATATACGCATAAGGAAGACCTGAAATCTGAATTTATGATTGTAAATAGTGCTGCAACTAAAGCGCATTATTTTGGCCAGTGATGATACAACAAGCCGCAGCTTACCGTTTGCTTTTGCATAAAATAGCCATGCCTTACAAGCGCTAATCCATGTAATGACTCAACCAAGAGTTTTTTTTCGCCTAAAAGCCCCCATAGGAACGATAGCTGTCGTTTATATCGCCAATAATGGCTATAGTGGTGTTAAATTGACCTAGCGCAATAGCCAGTTACTGTCGATACCAAAAACAATGGAGCTGTACCATGAGATGGATTTTCACTGTAGCAATATTATACTTACTATCTGCTTGCTCAAGTGTTCCGCCACAGCATTCGCAAAAACTGCCTGAGTTGCCACAAACCAATCATCAGCTTTTTAACGTATCGGGCCATAGCGTCCCAACATATGAAGATCTAGTGTCACTGACAAAAATACAAGTTGATGACATTCATCAATTCGTGAGTCAAAAAGATATCGCCATGCTTCCCAGACATAAGCAGGTATCAGAGTATCTATCTAAAAGGTTAGTTAATTTTAATTACCAAGGTGCTAACTATTCCGCCAGAAATGCCATGGATAAGGTGGGTGGAAATTGCATGTCATTAGCTTTATTGAGTTACGCCGTAGCAAAAGAGCTTGGTGTAGAGACTGTATTTCAAGTTATGCATACCGAGCCACTACTGTTAGATATTACCGCTGATTTCGCTGTAACATCGAATCATGTACGCACTTTTCTTTATGAAAAGAGTGGCAGCGAAAAAGAAAATAAGGGCTTTTATTTTTCGACTAGAAACTACCTAATACTGGACTATTTCCCAGGTCGTTATGATCGCGTCGGTAAAATTGCCAATAACAGTCAATTTATAGCGATGCTTTATCGGAACCTCGCGGCAGACGCCTTACTCGATAGTGATCTTGATTTAGCCTATAGCTTATTAAGCGAAGGAATTAAATATGATGATAAATATGCTCCCTTGATCAATATGATGGCGATTGCACATCGCCGTAAGGGAGATGTAGTAACATCTGATGCACTTTATCGTTATGGGCTCGCTGTGTCTGACTCAAAAATAAGCTTGCTCAGCAATTATCATTATCTGCTTTCAAAACAGGGAAATACTGAACAAGCAAGGAATGTAAAACAACAGCTGTTGAGCCTACAAGACTCTTCGCCTTATGACTGGTACCTGATAGGGCAAGATGCACTTGCCAATGACGACTTTAAAAGTGCGGAAATTTATCTCCGTAAGTTTTTAAAGAACACTCCGTATTACCACAAAGCCTATTTTGACTTAGCAAAAGCGCAATATGCGTTAGGCCAAAACGTGTCGGCCAAAAACTCTATCAAGCTCGCTTTAGAGTATGCCGAGTTGCCGCAAAACCAGCAGCAATATCTAGCAAAGTTAAACTGGCTCAAGCAGAAGTAGTTTTATCTAAGCAAACTAGGTTTAGGCAAGAGGTAGAAGCTCTACGCGCTGACGTTAAAAAATGAGTTTACTGAGGTTCGATTATTAAGCGCTTTTTTATCAAACTCAACTTGGTCTGTGATATTTGCGCTATGGAGAATATTGCCAGAATAGATCACTAACCGATTAGATTTAGCCTCAACAGAAAACACCTTTTCAAACAGTTCATCAGACTCATTAATATAGCCCGAACGCGCAGCAGCTGATTGCTCCACCTTCTCCACCATGTCCAAAATCATCTCTTTATCATCAAATGAGAGATTTAGTTTTTCGCTATGTTTATAGCGGTAAAAACTCGTTCCCCCCAGATGGTTACCTTTGAGGTAATGTACCGCCGCCATTGAATGATCAGCCAAAGAATCAAAATGAGGCATCTTTTGCTTTGAGGTTAATTGCTGCGGAGTCAAAGTGACTTTAGATAGCCAGCATTTAGCAATCTGGTGTTGCTTAAAACACTCACCTTGAGGTTGCAGCGCCAACAATTCTAGTAGAGCTGATAAAGATTGATAATAGCTAGCGGGCATTTCATCACGCACACCAGGAAACAGCGTTCCGTCGGCGCCCTGCGGGTTAAAATATGCTTTGTTCTCGCAGTAATCGACTAAGGACTCAAAATCAGCGATAAAATCATCAATAACCCAAATCAAATGCTCAGAGTCTGCTAACTGCAGCACCTGAATTTGCGCGTCCGGGTTGATTACCATCTTGTTGATTTCTGAGATTACAGCCATAGTGATATCGTTCCTTTACATCAATATTTAAACTAGCTTCAATCGCTAGAGAGCCTGTTGCCTTCTAAACAAATCAACAACATACCCACTTACCGACATAAAATATACCTGCTTACGGCTAAATATTCGACTCCTTCCTCTGAAACAGCAACATATTACACTATCGATTTTCAATTTCGCGATAAAAAAAGCCCGACACTATTAAGCATCGGGCTTTAAAGTAAAAATTGACTCAGGCTGACTTTGCCGCATTCTTGCGAATGACTTTATTGGTGCATGATTAGCGAGAGCTTAGTGGTGCTTTACCAAATTGTTGCTCCGCCATCGCTTTAGCCATTTTGGGTGCTTGCCACAGCGAAGGTAACAAGACAAATGACACCGGAACGGCGGTGATCACAATAAACGATTGCAAGGCAGAAATTCCACCAGCTCCCATTGAAATCAATGCGATAGCAACGAGTCCCATCAATATCCCCCAAAATGCACGCATCGCGCCACTCGGCTCGGTAGACCCCGTAACAACCACACTAATGGTATAAGTCATCGAGTCACCCGTGGTGACAATAAAGGTAGTGGTTAAGATCAAAAACAAAATCGCAATCAGCGTTGGCATTGGTAACTGCGAAGTAATCGCTAGCAATACGCCCGGTAAGTTAAAACCTTCAAAAGCATTCGCAATAACCCCTGGGTTAGTCAGCTCAAACGCAAGGCCAGAGCCCCCCACAACACTAAACCAGAAACAGGTGATAAGCGGTGCAATAACCGATATAGAAAGGATCAATTGACGTATGGTTCGTCCGCGAGAAATTCGTGCAATGAAGATTGCCATCATAGGACCATAGCCAATGAACCAGCCCCAGAAAAACACCGTCCACCAACTGAGCCAGTTAGCATCGCCTCGGTAGAGAGACATAGGCACAAAGTTATTCACCATTCTCGCCATGCCCTGCATGTAACCATCAATGATGAAGCTGGTAGGGCCAAATAATAGAATGAAGATGATCAGTGCAACAGAAAGTAAAATATTGTAGCGGCTGATAAGTTGAATGCCGCGGCTTAGGCCACTTAATGCCGACAAGGTATACATGGCGATGGCAAACAGTACCACTAGACTTTGAGTGATTAAGGTATCTTGCACACCAAAAAGTGCATTGAGCGCATAGCTAATTTGCAGGCCAAGAAAGCCAATTGGGCCAATCGTGCCCGCAGCCACAGCAATAATACAAAATGTATCGGTTAAGGTACCGATCCAACCATTAAGCGCTTTGTCACCAAAAATGGGGTACAGCAAAGTACGCGGTTGCAATGGCAAGCCTTTGTCGTAGTGCAAGTGCATCAACACGATCGCCGCTAAGCTGCCGAGTATCGCCCACGCTAAGAAGCCCCAATGGAGGAATGATTGTGATAACGCATTGATTGCTAATGTGCGACCTTGTGCTTCACCATAAAAAGGTGGCGAAGAAACAAAGTGGGCAATCGGCTCTGCTGCCGCCCAAAATACACCGCCACCCGCTAATAAGGTACATAGAACAATGGCCAACCATTTGAAGGTATCAATTTCTGGGGTGTTGCGATTACCGAGCTTGACGTCGCCAGTTCTGGCGAAAGCTAAGTACAGACCAATAATAAAGTTAGCCAGCAATAAAATTTGCCAAAACGGGCCAAACCATTGAGTCACTTTTGAGAATCCAACTTGAATAATGCTGGATAGAGCTGAGGTATCGAAAACAGCAAGCAGTACGAACAGAACGAGAAAACCGCCACTTAACCAGAGTACTGGGCTGGCAAAGGCGTTAGAAGTATATGAAACACTGCGCTCAGGTGGATGAGCCGCAAGGTAATTTTCATCTGTTGATTTTCGATCGACAGATTGTGTCAAATTCGACATGTAGTGTTCACTTTTATCGTCGTCAGCCATTAAATGAGCACCGTTTAGTGCGGCCTATTTTAAGCTGATTCGGTGAATTTTCCTCGGCTATTGCAAAGACTTATAGCGACTTTGTAAAGGTTGAGGCTGTAAAAGGGGCGATATTTTAACACATACGAAAGTAGGAATAAAATCGAGACAAGTAATAGGAAAGTAGCAGTAAGTATTAGGCAATAGTGAATTATTTCAATTTGAAAGTGATTTCAAGCAGTTAATCTGTATTTGTGAATAACAATCAAGCCCCTCAAACGACACGGCGATTAAGAGTAATATCAACGTTCCGATGAAATAATGCGTCCAAGCTAATAAGCTTAGTTAATCTATCCTGGTTAATATATCTCTGGGTTAATTGACTTTGGATTATGCCAGTTGATAGAAGGGTGACTCTGCCACGACCGCTTTTAGTCAATGAGATCGTCAATTAATGCTTTCGCCCGCTCCTTGTACTCATCTTCGGTAATCATAGCGTCATCGAGCAACTGCTTAAGCTTCTTAAGTTTATCATCGGCTTCTTTTCTTTCACTTTCAGACTTATGTTTCCAAGCTTCCCAGGCTTTAGATATCGCTTCATAGGAGAAGGTACCTCCAGTCACCGCATACACAATAATCCACCCCGTAGCACCAACCGTACCAATAGGAGCAAAAGCTGGCACCGATAGTAAAATACCAATTGCCGTGGCACCAGCAAGCAGGGATTTAATGAAAATATTTTCTTGAATCGATTTAGGGATGAATTTCATAACAACATCATGTATTTGTGATGATAATAACTTAGCCATTACTGAGTCCTAAATGAAGATAAAAGCCTAACTTAAAGAGTATGACGCACTATAAGAATATTTCCCAATCACTCGCAGCGCTAGGCTGTTGGCTCCCGAGCTAAGGAGCTTAATAAAAATCTTATATTGAGAGTCAAACCCGGCCCCACTCTGCTAACCATTCGCCCACTTTGTACTATGCAAAAGGGTTCACTATTTGTTAAAGTCACGCGAATTATCAGCTTAAGAGGTTACAGTCTTGTTTAGAGAGCGCTTTAAGGATGTTAGTGTTAAAGGAGATCTATTTGGTGGTGTAACCACAGCGATTATCTCGTTACCTTTGGCCTTGGCGTTTGGTGTTGCCTCAGGAGCGGGTGCAGAAGCAGGCCTGTGGGGGGCAATTTTAGTTGGCTTCTTTGCAGCCTTATTTGGCGGTTCATCAACCTTAATCTCTGAGCCTACCGGTCCAATGACGGTCATAATGACTGCCGTGTTAACCAGTATGGTGGCAAAATATCCTGAATCAGGGATGGCGATATCTTTTACCGTCGTCATGATGGCCGGGGCATTTCAGTTTTTGATCGGCACCCTTAAATTAGGCAAGTACGTCACCTTAATGCCTTACAGCGTCATTTCTGGTTTTATGTCTGGCATTGGCGTTATTTTAATTATCTTGCAGCTATCACCACTGCTTGGACACGCCGCTCCTACTGGCGGAGTGATAGGCACACTCACATCGCTGCCGACCACCTTAGCCAACGTCAAATTCAGCGAACTATTTTTAGGTGTACTGACCCTAGCAACCTTATTCTTTTTTCCAAAAAAATATCGCAAATACGTCCCTGCACAGCTTGTTGCTTTAGTCGCGGTCACCTTATTATCAATAATATTATTCGACACAGATAGCATTCGCCGCATTGGTGAAATCCCAGCGGGCTTACCCTCTTTAGTCCTGCCTCACATCAATTCAGACATCTTTATGACCATGGTGATTGATGCGTTAGTGCTTGGCACGCTCGGCAGCATCGATACCTTACTCACCGCCGTTATCGGTGATTCACTAACCCGTAAAGAGCACGACTCTGACAAAGAGTTACGTGGTCAAGGGTTAGCAAATATGATTTCAGGTTTGTTCGGTGCGCTGCCAGGTGCTGGTGCAACAATGGGAACCGTGACCAATATTCAAGTCGGTGCACGCTCACCGCTATCAGGCATGACCCGTGCAGTAGTATTAGCCTTAGTAGTACTGGTCGCAGGCAGCCTAACAGAGCCTATTCCCATGGCGGTATTGGCGGGTATTGCCGTTTATGTCGGCTTTAATATTCTCGATTGGAGCTTCATTCAGCGCGCTCACAAAGTCAGTATGCAGGGCATGGCGATCATGTACGGCGTGATGTTATTGACCGTATTTGTCGACTTGATTGTGGCAGTGGGATTAGGCGTGTTTATCTCTAATATTCTGATCATTGAGCGCTTAAGCCAAGAGCAAGCACGCCAAGTTAAAGCAATAAGTGATGCCGACCAAAATGATGTCCCCCTCACGCCAAGTGAACGCGATTTACTTGATCAAGCCAATAATAAACTGCTGTTTTTATACTTATCAGGCCCAATGATTTTTAGTGTTTCAAAGGCCATTTCGCGTCAACATGCCAGTATTGGTGATTACCAGGCCATGATCCTCGATCTAACCGACGTCCCTATGATAGATGTCACCGTAGGGCTAGCACTGGAAAATGCGATTAAAGATGCGCAAGACGCTAATTGTGAAGTGTTTCTACTGTGCCCTAACCCGCAAACACAAGAGCAGCTTAATAAGTTTCATGTGATTGATTCGCTGCCAAACGCCAATACCTTCTTATTCCGTTATGAAGCCTTACAAGCTGCACTCAAACATGTGCAGAGAAATAGCTAACGATAACTTGATGTAAAAAAAAGGAAGCAACACAAAATGCTCATGGACAGAGGCACGCTTGTTCGTTGGAATGAAGAGAAAGGTTTTGGTTTCATCAAGCCAGAGAGCGCCAGTGCTCACGATATATTTATTCATATATCGGTATTAAAGCATATGGCGCGCAAGCCCATTGTGGGCGACCAAATCAACTATGTCTCAGAGTGGCAGCGCGCCGGAAAAATCAAAGCTGTAAAAGCCAATATTGAAGGCGTGGCTATCGTTGCGAGCAAATCAGCTAACAAGCCTATTAATAACCAGCATAATCAGTACAACACTCATAGAAGCCACTCGCCACAGCAAAACCAACGCCCAATTAAACCCTGCTTTTTGAGCAAGCTAGCTATCCCACTCATTATCGTTGTAGCAGCTGTCGGTTACAGCAAGTATCAGCAGATGAATGAAACCATAGTGCTCACCAATGATGATATTGAAAACATGCAGTGGGAGTTACCCGCAAAACCATCGAGCACTGGACTAAGCACTAGAGTAAGTGCTGCTGAAAATAAAGTTATCAGCCAGCCACAGTTTCGCTGTGAAACAGGTAAAACCCATTGCAGCCAGATGCGCTCATGTGCCGAAGCCACGTTTTACATTAAAAACTGTCCCGGCACTCAAATGGATGGCGATAATGATGGCGTTCCTTGTGAAAGACAACATTGCAGCTGGTGATAGCTAGATAAGCTTGCGTTGTAGCCAGTGCGGTGAATCAGACAATTATACTGCCATGCACAACATGGCAAATCTATACTCTCAAGAGATAGGCGCTTCAACAGTAAGCGGTGCACTAAAAACACGCCAATGACACAAGCCTAGCAACTATGCCGAAATAGAAAGCTATAGTAAAAATACGCGGCTGAAGAAACGTAACACCGCCTAGGTACTGAATAGCTAACAGTGACGGCGGACAGAGGGGATATTTAGCGCTTATAGCAAGTTTACCCTTACCTGTTTATCTGTAATAAAAGTCATTCACTATGTCTTAAATAAGTTAGACCAGAGCACCCACCAAGAATCAAGAATACGGACACCACTAACGCTCATGAGACTATTCCAACGCTTGATACTGTCGCTTGCAACTTGCCTTATAGCTTTCAACTCTTATGCTAACGATCCCGTACCGGCATCTTATGAATTTAAGCAATTATTGCCTGCATCTGCTTTTAAATCCCCCAAGGCAATACTGGATTACCAGCAAGCGTTAATCTCACTGCTCACCTCCTTTGGAGAGGTATCAGGTCAACTAGCCCTTAGCGATCATGGACTCATCAATTTTTATGATACTAAAGGGTGTCACTTGAAGCAAAATGGGCTAATACTGCGCCACCGTCGTCATCATGAACAGTGGCAGTTAACCTTAAAACTCCGCAGTAACAACGAACAATCACTCTATCAATCGCCATTAATGATGGCTGGTGAATTTCAAGCTGATGTCATAGCGAAACCAAAGCTACGTACTATCTATAGCATCGCCTCTTCTAAGGCTATTAACGCGGTGCCCAACAACCTCAATTTACTAGCACAATTATTCCCAGCCTTAGCTCAGCGGCCTCAGTTTGAAGTATTAGGTGCGCTGGAGTTAAAACCACTAAGCCAGCAACAAACGCAGCAAGCCGTGTACGAAGGACTCAAGCTTAAACTTGGTAAACACAAGCTGAAATTTAGCCTTACCATCTGGAGTCGTCCTCCCGAAAATACACCGGTAATAGCCGAGATATCTTTTAAAATTGGCAATAAGAAACATCCTCTTGATGATGAACAATTGCAATCGGTGTACAAAGTGTTAGATAACATATCCAAAATGCCTGCCTGGCAAAGCACCGTTGATAGCACTAAAACGCAATGGTTTTACCAACAAGCAACCCGCTTATGTCAGTCGCTAAATCATTAGCACACTAACAACCGAGCAATAGCCGTTAAATATCAGCCAAGTATTATCAGCCGATTGCAGCGTAAAAGGTACAGAAAGTAAAGACAGCGCCACCTTCAATTACCATGAATACGAGTGTGGTTGTGAGTGTGGTTGTGAATGTGGATAACGAGTGCGTTAGAGACGAGGCGATTTACTCTGCCCCTATTATTACCAATATTTATTACCAATATTTAAATTAGCTTAAAAGTTATGATTAAACTAAGCCCCCTACTTAGCGATAAGTAGAGGGTTTGACATGCTCAAATTTAGGCTTATGCACTTTTGTAATATGGCTCAGTGCACAACCAATTTAAAGTGTATTCACTTCCGTTAACGCTTTAAATTGTTCCAGTAATGAACGCTGCTGTTCAGTTAGATCCTGCGGGATTTCAACTTTAATTTTCACAAACAAATCACCAGTCGCCCCCTTACGATCCGTAACACCTTTACCCTTTATCTTGAACTTACGTCCCGGTTGAGTCCCTGCAGGCACTTTAAGCTTAAAACGCTTATCTAATACGTTAACTTCAAGCTCGCCACCCAATGCCGCCATCACCATATCGACGCTAGCGGTATAAATTAGATCGTTGTTTTCGCGCTCAAGAAACGCATGTTCGCGGGTTGCTATAGTCAGCAATAGATCACCAGCGGGCCCACCATGCAGACCAGCACTACCTTTGCCGGTGAAACGTATTTTTTCACCGTCTTTAATACCAGCAGGGATCTTAACCTTTATCTTTTTAGTTTCGCCATTAACCGGTAATTCAACGACTTTCTCAACACCTTGCACCGCATCAACAAAGTCTACAGTGAACACAAACTCTTTATCTTGGCCTTTTTGAACTCGACTTTGTCCGCCTCTTGATTGAGAAAACATATCTTCAAAATCAAAGCCATCAAAGCTTTGGCCACCAAATCCACGTTCACGCTGACTAAATCCGCCACCAAACATGTCGTTAAATCCATCTTGACTGTAATGACGCCCACCCTGGCCACTGTTTTCAAGCCCGGCATGACCAAATTGATCATATTTGCGACGCTTATCTGTGTCGGTCAGTACTTCATACGCTTCTTTAGCACTTTTAAATTTTACTTCTGCTGTAGCATCATCAGGGTTTTTATCGGGATGGTACTTCATCGCTAACTTTTTATAGGCTTTTTTTATCTCTTGATTTGAGGAGGCCTTTGAAACACCTAGCACGCTGTAATAATCTTGTTTAGACATGCTAAACCCTCACTAATGTATATCTCAAAAAAGGGCCATGAGTTTATCTACGCCCTAAAAATTAACAAGCTTATGTATCTATACCCAAACAACCTGAGAATATGAGCATAAGTGACTATTTAGTCCAACCTTGTCTTGCGCCGCTATTGTAATCCCAAAAGCCATTGCCACACATTAATAATCAATAATGCAAAAAGTCATCGCCACCCATAAGTAACCAATAACTTCTACTTTGAACAAGGGATAAAACCCTGCCACCCATTATTAATCAATAACATAGTTAACCGTCCTAAAAATGCTACTTGCAGGGCAAGTCAGTTGTCATCTGATTCAGATAAAATGGGTGAAAAGTCTTAAAAGTTATTGTTTAGTCGCTAAAATGATGAAATTTGGACGAAGAAAGACAACATAGAATATTAGGCTGCTAATAACATGGAATTGCTGAGTTTAACGGATTTACTTATCTGAGGTCGTAACAACTTCCGACAAAGTGCCGTCGCCTTTTTTCGAGATGTTCACAGTAGTCAGTTAACTCCTGTAACGAACCAACTGGCCCATGGAACAACTTACCAAAATCTGTAGCAAGCTTGACCCAGTTCTCACTTGGAATATTAAGTCTATTCAATAGCCTTTCAGCACTAGGAGAAATAGCACCGGGTTTATCATCACGAATGATTCGGCCAGTCTCATCTACAAGCATTAAATAATCTTGCAGCGAGAAATGAATGCCTTTTGGTTGGCGCTCCCTCTCATTACCAATAAACGACAATAACTTATCGGGTTGTTTTCCTTTAAGAGCAGCATTAACTCTTAACTGCAAGCTGGTGTAATCAGACTCTTCCGGGCTCCTCGCCATTTTGGCCCGAATAGGATTGAGTTCTACATAAGCCATACAAGCTAGCACAGCAGCCTCATCCAATAAGGCTTGGCTCTTAAATCGTCCTTCCCAGAAATGCCCAGTGCAATTGTCTTCGAAGTTGGCTTGTCTAGCGATAGGTTCGTTGAGGCAGCGCATAAACCAGCTGATATCACTCAGACGTGAGCGATAAGTCGCGATAAGGTGTTTGAGTGCGGCTACCATGCACTCCTCTATCACATCACCTTTAGCAAACTTCTGTGTTAAATCAGTACCATTAAACAGTTTGTGCCACTGCTCAACGACCTCTCTATCTGACCAACTGTTCACCATTTCAAGGTCAATATAAAGCACTACATGCAGATGGTTACTCATCACTGCATAGGCCGCAACATCTATCGCAAAAACCTCCGTTAACTTGAGTATTTGCGCTTCAACCCAACCACGACGATGGTCATAATTCTTACCTGTATATTTATCCTCACCACACAGGTAGGCACGGCGAACAACTCGGCTACAACAATGATAATAAGGCGTATCTTCAAGACTAATTAAGGTACTTCTTGCACGGGGCATAACAACCTCCTACTTAAGCAATACCTAAAGCCTAGTAAGAGGCTGCAAAGCATGCCATTAAGAATGGGTGTCTTCGATTGGCTTCTACACAGTCTTGTAATGACTCGCCGATAAGCTCAAATTCGCTATATTCAAATAGGAGATCCAGAGCGGTCAAATTACTAAACCATAACTTTGCGAATAATGTCTCAACTAGGTTTCCACTAATTTCTGGTAACACATTAGTGTAAAACTCAGCCTTACTGATACTGGCAGCAACAACCCCATTGCTGAACTCTAATTCTACAAGTTCAGCAAGTACATCTTTATGTCTGCTGGTCGCTTGTTTAATTATTTCATTGAATTCTTTGTAGTAGCTATCAGATGCTTCATCCCACTCTCCAAATACAAAACTTTTTAAATTCCGGAAAATTTGTTCCATTTCAGGCGGAACGGCATTTCTTCCAACAAGATTATCCAGCGCGTATACCAGCCAGTCGTCATTGATCTGAATAAACTCAGGATGAGCTTCACCACCATGGCAACGCTCATGACTATCAGACAGTACAAATACCCACTCCCAATCCGGGTATGTTCTAACACACCAATCATGGTAGGCTGCTAATTGCCCGTTACTGGCTGATGTACCATCTTTACGCTCGATACAAATGCCTTTCTTCGAATCGGCATCTAACAGTAATAAATCAATTCGTCTGGCTGTTTTTCCGGAAGATATTGGGACTTCTTGCAACACACAGAAACTTGAAAATGAACAAGCTAAAAACTTAGCTACTTTCAATTCCTTGTCATCTTTTACAGTAGCTAACGACGAAATAAGAGCTCTGACAAAGTATTCGCCTTGCGCATGCCCCTCCTTCGGATCAAGTAGCCAGCCCAATATTGAGCAAGTATTCAATTCATCAATTTTCAAAAGTTCAAAAACAGAAGTACTTCTTGCTCTAGAAGATAACTTTACAAAATCAGGGTCAGACAAAATAGAAGTGAGAGTGGTAACACTTTGTTGTGTAATCGTGGTCATAAATACGCATCCTGCAATAAATTTAACAATTCCATAAGGGACGCATAAAGTACACAACTATGTTTATTGGTTCAATAGCTGAACAAGTTACAGCAATACCAAGCTAAAACTCATTCTTTTCAGTAGCTTTTTCAGTCAAACAGCAGATAAAATGAGCGGCATAATTATCAAGCTGCTAGCTAATCGGTTATCGCTAGGCAGTAGAACGGACGCTATTGATAAATGATTCTGAAAACTAAATCCTTACAAAATGCGCAATCAGCCCAAGCGATTGCAGGCCAGCAGCAAGAACAAAACGTGGCGTTCTTTCTGCGCCGCGCTTATAAAGATCACCCCCAAGTTTTAGTGATCAACGACTTCAAGTTCCGCTTTAATGACGAAGTCGCCCAGATAGACCACCTCATTGTATATAGCTACGGTTTTATCTTGGTTGAGTCGAAGAGCATCAGAGGTCAGGTAAAGGTCAACCAACAACAGGAATGGACGCGCAGCCTAAGCACTAATCAAGGCAAGAGTGACAAGTGGCAAGGCATGCCATCGCCCATCAAGCAAGTTGAGCTGCAACAAGCTCTATTACTCGAATTATTAATGCATCATCGCAGTGAGATTTTAGGCAAGTTATTCGGCATAAAACAGCAAGGCTTCAAAGGTCGATGCTGGGATCATCTATGCGCGGTATCGAGTGACGCCATTATCGATAGAAAATCCATGCCCAAAGCGGTATCAGACAAGCTGATAAAATCCGAGTTTCTAGTAGAGAAACTCGACAAGGTGATGAACCTAAAATCTAAGTTTGCCAGATTTATACACGCTAGCGATACACGCCCAGACTTCAATCAACAAGAACTAGAATCTGTCGCTTCATTTCTTATCAAACAACATATCGCACCTAAATCGACTGCCACAAAAGCAAACACAGAAAAAAACAAAGTTGCCACAAGCGAAAGTACAGTGCCACCAGCTACAACTTCACTTGCAAGCGCACCAACGGAGTCAGCCGCTATCGCAAAGCTAGCGCAACAAACGATTGCAGAGCCAGCTCAACCCGCTCCTACCGAAAACAGCCAAGCAATACAGCTAGTTTTGCGCTGCAAACATTGCAGAGAATCAACGAATTACACACCAATGTATGGCAAATTCGGCTATTACATACATTGCAAACAATGCACTAAAAACACGCCGATGAAACAAGCCTGCCCACAGTGCAGTAGCAAGAATACAAGAGTGAAGAAAAGCAAAGAAACCTACACCTTGAGCTGCAATGAGTGCGGTTGCGGCCAACAGGTGATTTAGGGCTTAGAGGAAGTTTTCTCTGCCCCCCGTTTTTAGATTCTGTGACGCTAGTCGTCTTTCTAGCGCAGTAATATTGATGCAACTAGTAGGTTTCATCTGCAATAGTAACCTTGGTGATAAGTCATAGCCTTAAGCTAGAGGTAACTAAAACTAAACTTAGGCTCCAGCTAAAATCATCGACAGAACAGCTATGTAATTAACAACCAGAATAATAAAAGTCTCGATATCGTTAGATATCGAGACTTTTATTATTCTTTTTCAAGAAATTCGGCTTTAAGGTTTTCAGCTATAGACCAGCAGACATTTTGGCTAATTTTACGCCTGATAAACCGTGTTAGAGCAAGGCGAACTACAACTCAATCTCTTTGATTTCAGGCGCCATAGCTAAATAGCGTTCACACCTTGCCAATAGCTGCTTTCTATAAGCATCGACAAATGCTGTTTCATCTATATCAAGCGCTGGCAGCATAGCGATAACCTCATCTATGGTTTGGGTTATCTTGGTGGCCATTTGAGTTAGGTTGTTGACCAACAGCGCTCTTGGCAAACCTATATCTTCGATAAACGAGGCTAACTGATAGGCATAGATCTTATTTGGATCGAATTCATCATCGATCGCCATTGCTAACTCTTGCTCAAATTCATCGTATAGCGCGACACACACCAAGTCGTACCATGGTGTAGGCTCTAAGCCTGTGGGCGTCATAAAGAATGAGTAGTTTTTACCGTGAGCATCGGCATTGCCGGTAAGTAAGTTAAATAACGTCCATTGCAGCATATCTTGTTTAGCAGCCGCAGGATTACTGCACTGACTCGCTAAACCAAATAACCTTGCAAAGCTAACGCCCTCACGGATATCTTTTACATCACGGCCAGTACCGAAGTTACGCTCATACTTTTTGTTAACGCTAAAGCCGAGTGTTTGGCAGCTATCAATAATATGCCGTCTCAGCACTTTTTGCTCATCTGGCAAATAGCGGCGATCAAAACGCTCAACACATAGCGCTTTATATTGGCCAAAGTAACTGATATCAACATTGGCTACATTCATCGATATAGCTTTAGCTAAGCGCATGGTCAGAAATTCATTAATGACTAAATGCTGATGCTTTTCAAACTTCAAAATGTGCGTAGACGAAAGCGCGCCATCAGCAAAGCCGAATGCCTCACCGTTATAGAACAGATTCAGTTTTGACTGCACACCAGCGACCGACAACCTTGGCTTACCATCCCACACTTCCATTGGCCAAACATCTGGATCTTCGAGGCGCTTAATGACTTCAGCATCGCTTATCTCTCTGAATGACGTCTGAGGTAGTAATGTTCCTTTGAGGGAAAAGGCAATTGCACCTGCGGTATCTAAACCAATGCCACGAATAAGCGCAAAGGTGTTGCCCCTAGACACACCTAGCGATTCAACCAGATAGTCGAGCCCTTTGTTCTCGGGCAGCAAGTTAACCAAGAACATTGAGATTTGATTACTGCTGCCTGTGCCATTAAGTAGGATCATTGGGGAAATTGGAAAGCCATCTTGTTGCCAAGCATTACTGTAGCTAACCGAAAATACCTCAGTTGCGGTATCGAACGACAACTCACCGATAATTTGCTCACCAAGGTGCATGTCTAAAACAAGCTTGTTAGCCGTGGCCATCTGTTAGTACCACCCACTCGCGTTGTCACTACTGTTTTGCTTCGCAACAATCGCAATACCTAAACCATCGAGGATTTTAAACACTGTAGAGATATAAACATCTTCACCTTTTTCTACTCGGATAAAGGTCTTTTTAGTGACACCACACAACATGGCCGCCACCTCTTGAGTCAGCCCCGCTTGCTTACGGCTTTGTTTAACCTGTAAGCCCAATGAGTGTTGATCGAGTGAAGAGCCCATAACTAAATTCCGTAATGCTAACTAAAAGTGTACCTTGCTACACTTTAGCCCTGAATGTTCGATTATTCAATATAGAAGTGTAACAACATACACTTTAATCAGGTTTATACATCGAACAACACCAAAGGTGTAGTTTCATACACTATTGAGCAAGGCTTGCCATCAAACACCCTAAAAGTGTAACTGACTACACTTTTCTGCTTAACCTCGCCCGATAGCTTATCCTGCTAAATTTCATGCATTAAAAAACCCGACACTGTTGCCAGTCTCGGGTTTTTCTATTCTTTTACAAGAAGTGGCTTTAAGTTTTTAGGCTATAGACCAACATAGGCTTTACGTTCTAACGCAGGAAAAATCGCTTTAGAGCAAGGCTTCTTGCCACGACGTTTAGCTTTCTTAAACGAGTGGCAAGGTAACGCAGCTATAAACGATTTTAACCAGTTAGATTACATGCCCAATGTGCCTCAAGCACCTCCACAACCCGCAACCAGCCTCGAAACCCCTGATACTAGTAGCTTTGCTTTACACATAGGTGTATAACATCGCCGCATAACAATCCTGTTAGAATGAGGTCATCAGGTGGCAGACAATAAACATTTGGTTCAACGTGGGAACATATGGTGGTTCGTAAGGCGTGTGCCTCAAAACCTAAAGCATATCTACCCAGATTGCTCTCGCATCCAAGAGTCTTTAAATACCTCAGACATTCGTGTCGCTAGAGCCAAGAGAGATGTCCTCATAGGTGAGATGCAGAAGCTGTCTCTGTCCTCTATGAGTAGCCAAAGAAGCATGTTCAAGCATCACATGAAAGAGCTTAAAGCCATCAAGATGCAGGATGAAAAGCAATACAATAGGTTCCTTTCGACCCTTAACCAGCAGGAACTAGCGCAGGAGCAAGAAATCCCCGCCAATGCACCTGTATGGGATCGAGTCCTATCACCAGACTATATAGGCAAAGAGGATGATAAGGCGTATGTCGAGGCATTCAAGGCCGTTACCTCAGGACGAGACCATAGCCCAGAGTTCTCTATAACGCTGCTTGAAGCTGTCGATGAGTATTGCTCAGACCGTAAAGGCCAAGTCACGCCAACGACACTAACCAAGACTAAGCGTAGCGCTGAGTTACTCTTAAGCTTCCTAGGTAAGAAAGACCTGTTAGCTGACAGCCTAGAACGTCGTCAAGCCTATGACTGGCTTCGTCATCTAGAGACCAGCTATTCAAGCAACACGGTATTTGCTCACCTGAGTCATATGCGTAGCGTCTATAAGTGGCTCATCAATCGAGGAGACATGATCGGTAACAATGTGTTCGAGGGTCAGACCATCAATGCTAATGGCAGTCATCAGAAGTACCAGTTGTTCGAGTACGCTGAGTTGCGTCAACTAAATGAACTGATTGAGCTGCAGTCGGCCGAAGTAAACCTACACTTCAAGCTTGGCCTCCATACAGGGGCGCGACTATCGGAGCTAGGTGGCTTAGAGCTGACTCAGGTTATTCTAGATACCGACATCCCCTACCTGCTTATCAAGACAGGTAAACAGAAGACAGGTGTGACTCCTAAGTACCGTTCAGTGCCTGTTGCTGACAATGTCCTTGAGCTACTGAGAGCACAGTACGACATAGCATTGACCTCTGGTAGCCAGTACCTTTTCTGCGACACGATTTCAAACGATAGACAGGATGGTCGTGCGGCACAAGGCATAGGAGCTAAGTTTAGCCGAGTGAAGAAGAGGGTCACAGACAAGAGAACCAAGGCGTTCCATTCGTTACGTGTCCATGCAGCGACTTGGTGTCAGGCTCAAAACATACCAGAGCACATAACCTCGACACTACTAGGCCACAGCAACGGGCAGACCATGTCATACGCCTACTATGCCAAGCAGAACCCAGACCTGAGACCGTACAAGGAGGCTATCGAGTTGCTAGCGGCTTCAGTCTCTGAGGCTATCGACTAAATATCATACGTTATAGCGTGAAGCTACGTGAAATCTAGTGGTCAACACCTTGGTGGCTATTTCAGATTTCACGTAGGAGCACATTAGATAGAGTCCGCACTCCGGCACATGAATCACTTGCTGTGGTTACTCTTCCCTAAGAAAGACCACTCATGACACTTCCCTCTCCAAAAAGTCGTCAACACAGAATCAATGACTAAGAGCATGGTAGATTCGCATACTTTATAAACAGCAAGTATCAAGCGGTTATTTTTTGAACTTTGTGACGCAAGCGTAAGTATCTGAAGAAAAAGCACATGTACGAATTGCAATCAGCAGTTGTGACCCCATATCTATCTTTGACATTCACAACATGAGGCATCATTACATGGCTATTACGTACGAGAACCTAGACCCAACCACTCGCAATTACATGCGCAACGAAGTAAACCTAGACTTAGAGCAAGACAGAGTATATCGCAGCAAGCACCTCAATGTAGGCTTGGAAGATGCGTGGGACGATGCTCTAATAGAAGCTGTAATTACTCATGATGACACTTGGCTTGAACATCAAGTTGAAACGCAGAAAATGCTTAGAGACTCATATCAAAAGCGTACTCCGTCAGGAGGGGTGACTGTTGCTAAGGTACCTGTAAATGCAGCTCAGACCCTAGCAGAAGGCGAGTTTAACAGGTATTACTGCCGAGGTTTGTGTGCCAGAGCCATTGAAGAGGAAAGGCAGGTTGAAGTATACCGTGGGAAACCCGTACAAAATGCACGTAGCGCATCAGTAGCCATGATCGGTAAGGTTTATAACCCTAGAGAAATACTCGAAGACCTTAGGGCTAATCCTCTAGATACAGCCCTTGGTCTACCACCAGGACCTAACTCAGGGTTAACCATCAAACTTATCTAAGTTGCTTTGCAGAGCTGTATCTGTTCAGTCTGATGCAGCTTTTCAACCGTAAAGTACACAACCACACTTCTAAAAATGTCACAAATTTCGGAGGCCATCTTTAATAGGAGTCGTAAGCCTATTTCCCCCGTACCCCACCTAGCCTGACATAAAAACCATATCTTTTATCTACTCGCCATGCTACTGACACCCAACATTCTTGTTCCTATCGCTATGACTCGGAGTTCTATACCCGTAGGCTCAACAAACCATCGTTAGATGACACCATCATAAGTGACCCATAGCTCGTATCAACAAATTACCCATTGACATTGATGACACCCTTTACTATTGTTGACACCGTTTATGATACCACTCAATGAGACTAACCTAATGAGAACCTTTGCATACTGTCGTGTATCTACCGTTGAGCAGAACGCTGCAACACAAGCCCACCAGCTTAAGGAGAGAGTCGCTGACCTATTGGATACGCGCATCATAAGTGAATCTATATCTGGTGGTGTCGCTGCTATGGCTCGTCCAGCCTTTAAGGAACTAGTCGACCACAAGCTTGAGTCTGGTGACAGATTGGTAGTCTTGAAGCTTGACCGCTTAGGACGAGACGCTATTGATGTACTTCAAACCATTAAGATGCTGACAGAGAAAGGCGTCTCAGTACAATCGTTAGACCTGCCTGTATCTGACCTTAGCACTCCAGAGGGAAAGCTGATGCTTAGCCTTATGACTGCCTTTGCTGAGTTCGAGAAGTCTAGGATTGTCGAGAGGACACAAGAGGGTCTTGCGAGAGCTAAAGCCGAGGGTAAAACCTTAGGCCGACCAGTAGCAAAAGGTACGACTCAATCAGTGCTCAAAGCTAGAGCCGATGGTCTATCCCAAGCCAAGGTAGCTCAAGTGCTCGGTCTATCATTGGCGACCATCAAGAGACACTGGAACAAGGAGCTGTAAGCCCTCTAAATGATCCGTAGAGGCACGTTAGGCCTGACTTAGTACAATGGTAGCCATGAGATCTTATTGAGCCACTCAGGATCGCTTTAGCGTCTTTAAATGTCCGTCTGTCTGTGGTTACCTGTTTTTGTCGACCCAAGCTAGAACGCAGCGAAGGATGTGCAGTGGAGATTTTGCGTTATTAGGTAAATCAAGTAGTTACATTCAAGTGGTAAAAGTGGCCCCTCAAAGCGGACTATGGAAGAAGAGTCGATCTGTTGATGACCTCTCTACCTCAAGTCTAACCTGAGCCTCTCCTGTGGATACCCCTTGAGCCTCTAGCCTATAAGATTAATCTGGTCCCGTCTCTCTACTACAAGACATCCTCAGAGAAATACCTTAAGTAAGAAATCCCTATCAAGATAATAAATCCTATCTACCTATGACACCTAAAGACTACCTTAAGATTGCGTGGTCAAGTACCATAAATCAGCCTTTGCCACAAGTAATTATTGTGTTGATGGTCTTTTTTGCTGTCTGATTGAGTAAACTTTAGCCTCTCACTGATGACGACAAGATGAGTCGATTAGACGCTACAACAGTCATTATCTGGATGGTCGACAAGGCTCCTATTTGATCCTCAGTAAGGACTTATCGACTCATCTATACAAGGTCTAGAGTTTAAAGGTTGGTGCCTCTCAGCCCCTGTTTAGTGCCTTAGCTAACAGCGACCGCGTAGAGGCTTAAGGTCGGACTGATGATACAAGGGAGACCTGATAGTAATGCGTTGTTTGCCGCCTCTGGTGTCTGATGGACATCCCAATAAATCCTAAGCGCATCCTCTGAGGTGGCGTTGTGTACCTCATCAGTCATGACCATAGCCAGAGCGTCACATGTGCTGTCTATTTGTGCTTGATAAGTTGTCGGGATTGGTTGAATAGTATCTATTAGCATGGTTTAAATATCTCCTGTGTTATTTGAGGCGCGGAGGATAACCATAGACAATACTTCTTGTATCGATAGTCTCGTACATGAGACTTTTTCTTGTGACAACAGTCACTTAATGCCGACTCAACTGATCAACTCCTGATCAAAGCTCAGAAACATTAAGTAATTCACAAGGAAAAACACTCATGAAAACTATCCAGCTAACTTTCAATCAGGTCACAGCGACTATCACTTCTAATGAAGACGGCATGTACGCCCTTAACGACATCCACAGAGCCTTTGGTTTGTCTAAGACCAATGCCCCAAGTCAGTGGCGAAGCGACACTGCTTCACGTCTTCGTGACTCTGCAAATTTGCATAGTGAGAGACACGGTAAAACACAGCATCTTGTCGCTACTCAGAAAGCTCTATATGCCTACGCAATGTGGTGCGACTACGACTTCTATGATGCAGTGTTAGATGCATTCACAGCTATAACCAATGGTGACATCGCTAAGACAATCTCTATCGCTCGTTCGGTAGCTGACGTCCAAGGTGAACGTGCCTCTGAGTTATACGGTAAGCCGTACTTCGCCATGAAAGACGTTGCAGCAGTCTTGCAGTACACACACGTACCCACTGCGAACAAACTTTGTAACCACATGGTTGTAATGAAGAAACATGAGGTATGTGCTCGATCAGCACACGCCTTACTAGACTCCAAGTGGCATGCCCACGTGTTCCCCCCCTAAGTTTTGCACCTGCATATTTCCGGTAGCAGTGTGATGTGTACGAATAGAGTCTCCACTTCAAAGGTGGAGACTTCACGTTTCTTTAGACCACCAAGATACAGGTAACAAAAAGGGAGCCTTACGACTCCCCTCTTGGTGTATAACTTTTTGTAGCAATCAACTGTATAACATTAGCGTATAACACACTTATGTAAACCTTTGATTTTAAAGGGCTTGAGTACGCAAAGGCTTACATGCCCATGCCGCCCATACCGCCCATACCACCCATACCGCCCATGCCGCCCATATCAGCTGCATCGTCTTTAACTTCAGCAACCATACACTCGGTTGTGATCATTAGACCGGCAATTGAAGAGGCGAACTGTAGCGCGCTACGAGTTACTTTAGTTGGGTCAAGAATACCCATCTCTAGCATGTCACCATATGTGTCGTTACCTGCGTTGTAACCGTAGTTACCCGTGCCGTTCTTCACATTGTTAGCAACAACTGAACCTTCTTCACCCGCGTTAGTAGCGATTTGACGTAGTGGCGCTTCCATTGCACGTAGTGCGATGATCACACCGTGCTTCTGGTCTTCGTTAAGTACTTCTACTTCACCAATTTTGCTTGCTACGCGTACTAGTGCAACACCACCACCAGCAACCACACCTTCTTCAACCGCTGCGCGAGTTGCGTGTAGTGCGTCTTCTACGCGTGCTTTCTTTTCTTTCATTTCAACTTCAGTCGCTGCGCCAACCTTGATTACGGCTACGCCGCCTGCAAGTTTAGCCATACGCTCTTGAAGCTTCTCTTTGTCGTAATCTGACGTAGATTCTTCAGCCTGGATTTTGATCTGTGCTACGCGAGACTTGATTTGAGCCTCTTCACCGTTACCGTCGATAATGGTTGTGTCATCTTTAGTGATGATAACGCGCTTAGCAGTACCTAGATCTTCTAGAGTGGCTTTTTCAAGCTCTAGACCAATCTCTTCAGCAATAACAGTACCGCCAGTTAGGATAGCGATATCTTGTAGCATTGCTTTACGACGATCGCCAAAACCTGGTGCCTTAACAGCAGCAACTTTAACGATACCGCGCATGTTGTTCACAACTAGGGTTGCTAGTGCTTCACCTTCAACGTCTTCAGCAACGATAAGCAGTGGCTTACCTGTTTTAGCTAGACCTTCAAGGATTGGTAGCAATTCACGGATGTTAGATACTTTTTTGTCTACTAGAAGGATGAATGGGCTTTCTAGTTCAACGCTGCCAGTTTCTGGCTTGTTGATGAAGTATGGAGATAGGTAACCGCGGTCAAACTGCATACCTTCAACTACGTCTAGCTCGTTCTCTAGTGCTTGACCTTCTTCAACAGTGATAACGCCTTCTTTACCTACGCGCTCCATCGCAGTTGCGATGATTTCACCAATTGACTCGTCTGAGTTAGCAGAGATGGTACCAACTTGAGCAATCGCTTTAGTGTCTGAACACTCTTGAGATAGGTTTTTAAGCTCGGCAACAGCAGCGATTACCGCTTTGTCGATACCGCGCTTAAGATCCATTGGGTTCATGCCTGCTGCAACGGCTTTTAGGCCTTCAGTTACGATTGCTTGCGCAAGTACTGTTGCAGTTGTAGTACCGTCACCGGCTGCATCGTTGGCTTTAGAAGCAACTTCTTTAACCATTTGTGCGCCCATGTTTTCGAACTTATCTTCTAGTTCGATCTCTTTTGCTACTGACACACCATCTTTAGTGATAAGTGGAGCACCAAAGCTCTTGTCTAGTACAACGTTACGACCTTTTGGGCCTAGGGTAACTTTAACTGCGTTAGCTAGAACGTTAACGCCTGCTAGCATTTTTACGCGTGCGTCATTACCAAATAATACTTCTTTAGCTGCCATCTTTAATGTCCTTTAAATTCTTTTGAAATGACTAATGCGTTGTTGGCCAGTCGCTCGATCACGCATCAGTATTGGAAAATGTCTAAATGGAGTGAATTAGCTCACTACAGCCATTAGATCTGATTCAGAAAGGATTAGCACTTCTTCACCATCAATTTTTTCTTTCTTTACGCCGTAACCTTCGTTGAAGATAACGATGTCGCCAACTTTAACGTCAAGTGGCTGAACAGTACCGTTTTCAAGAATACGTCCGTTGCCTACAGCAAGAACTTCACCGCGGCTAGATTGCTCTGCTGCGCTGCCTGTTAGCACGATACCACCCGCTGACTTTGATTCAACTTCTGAACGCTTAACTATGACACGATCATGTAATGGACGAATATTCATCGATGGATACTCCAATTGTTTTTATGCCTAACTTATCTGCAGGCTTTTAAAGATAGTAACGACTTTACTCGATTTCACTTAAGTAAAACCAAAACTGTCGCTTGATGTTCGATACATGGGGGTTAATGTGCTCGGTTCCAAGCCCCATTTACAAAATAAATCCGATTTTTTTGACCCAGCCGGATAAAATTTGTGGCAATCCTGATAGAATTCGCCCTCCGAGTAAAGACTAGGCAAGAGTTCCCTATGAAAGACAGACACGGGCTGCTATCTCAGCCAATTGGTCGTGTACTGCTAAATATGAGCCTTCCAAACCTGATTGGTATTTTAACCATTCTCGGGTTCAGCCTCGTTGACACTTTTTTTATCAGCCAATTAGGCACCGAAGCCTTAGCGGCGATCAGTTTTACCTTTCCCGTGACCTTGATTATTTCAAGTATTGCTATCGGTATTGGCGCTGGAGTATCGACTAACCTAGGGCGCTTGATTGGCGGCGGACATGCAGATAAGGCAAAGGTGTTTTTACACGATGCATTAATGCTGACCTTCTTGCTTATTGCCTTTATCGCTCTACTCGGCAGCCTGTGTATCGACCCGCTATTTAGCCTGCTTGGTGCCAACCAGTCCAGCTTACCGCTTATTCATGACTATATGTTTATCTGGTACTTAGGGGCGCCACTACTGGTGCTGCTAATGGTGGGTAACCAAGGCCTGCGCGCCACAGGGGATACTCGTTCTCCAGCAAAAATCATGATGCTCGCGGCATTAATCAACCTTATTCTCGACCCATTGCTGATTTTTGGTATTGGGCCATTCCCACGCTTAGAGATTGAAGGTGCGGCGATTGCGACCGTGATCTCTTGGGTGGTGGCGCTGTCACTGTCGACTCATCTGTTGATTTTTAAGCGCCACTTAGTCGGCTTTGTTGAACTCAACATAACTCGCCTGAAATGCAACTGGAAGCAGCTGGCGCATATTGCTCAACCTGCAGCGATGATGAACTTACTTAACCCGCTAGCCAATGCCATTATTATGGCGATGCTGGCGCGTATCGACCATAGCGCTGTGGCCGCCTTTGGTGCCGGAACTCGCTTAGAGTCAGTGATGCTGATTGCTGTGATGGCGTTGTCATCTAGCCTAGTGCCATTTGTGGCGCAAAACCTGGGTGCGGGGCAACCCCAGCGTGCCCGTAGCGCGCTATTGCTGTCACTTAAATTTGTATTGGTGTTCCAAACCTTGCTGTATTTACCACTGCTGTTTTTAGCCAGACCATTGGCAGAGCTGTTTAGTAGCGACCCGCAGGTCATTGAGTGGCTCACCTTTTATATCTTGGTGATGCCTGCGGCCTATGGCCCATTGGGCATTGTGATTTTAGTGGCGACCTCGCTTAATGCCTATCACAGGCCGATGAGTTCACTTATCTTAAACGTGTGCCGTCTGTTTTTAATCATGCTGCCGTTAGCGGCGCTGGGCTCATATTTAGGTGGAGTGAAAGGTTTGCTCTTAGCGCTACCTATTACTAACGCGATTATGGGTATTGCCTGTTATATTTTGGCGACACGGATCTCGGAGCCAGAGAAAACCGATATCACTGTTAGCCAAGCTTAACGCTAATGCTAAATGCCAATTGCAGAGGCTATCGTTAATGCAACGTTTACCGCTAAGGAACAGCTCATGCACGCCGTTGACCAAATCTTTAATGATGAAGACTTCTCTGATCAGGACTTGCAAGATGCGCGCTTTGAGCGCTGCAGCTTTTATCAATGCCGCTTTAATCATAGCGACTTAACTGATGCCCAGTTTATCCACTGTAAGTTTATTGTGCCAGGTGAGGATAAGGGCTGTGACTTTAGTTACGCCACCCTGACCAATGCCAGCTTTAAACACTGTAATTTGAGTATGGCGATCTTTAAAGGGGCCCGTTGTTACGGCCTTGAGATGCGTGAGTCTAACCTACAAGGTAGCGACTTTAGCCGCGCTAGTTTTGCTAATTACATCACTCCGAAAAGCTATTTCTGCTCGGCCTATATCACCAACTGTAACTTAGCCTATGCCGATTTTGGCGGCATGTTACTGGAAGAGTGTGAGCTATTTGATAATCGCTGGCGTGGCGCTAATTTAACTGGCGCATCGATGAAAGGCAGCGATTTAAGCGGCGGCGAGTTCTCGCCAGAACAATGGGGCAGCTTTGAGTTACAAGGTGCGAATATCACCCGAGTTGAACTCGATGGACTCGATCTGCGCGTAGTGAGCCTTGAAGGTGTCATGATTAATCAGTGGCAACAGGAGCAGCTACTTGCGCCGTTAGGCCTGATTGTGACGCCCGATTAGGCAGTCGTCGCTCACAACAACTAGCCTGGCATATCGCTGCACAGCAAAAATTATTCTGCATCAACTTGAGCGCAATAAAGCCTGCTACCGCTCCAGTTCCCCTTCGCTTAACACACGTTATTTAGCAGTAACAACTATAGTTAAGGTAACTGTAAACTCGGCTGTGAGTCGGCTTTATATTACTTTTGTATTTAAGGAGGTCATTATGACCGCCCTCAAAATCCTCTTACTGTCTGCATTAATTTTTCTGGTGTTTTTTTTAGGCCTGACTCCTAATGTCAGCTTTAAACATCAAGTGCAACCTATCTTCCAAGCATCTTGTATTGAGTGTCACTCAGCCACGGGTGAAGGCACACAAAGCTCAGGATTAATACTCGATAGCTACGCGAGCCTAATGCTAGGTACAAACAAAGGGCCTGTGGTTGTGGCTAACAGCCCTACATCGAGCACGCTCTATCTCGCAATCGATCATCAGCTCGACTCGTCTATCCAGATGCCACCGCATCATGAAGATCACGCCAGCCAAGGTCAAAGGAAACCCCTGACCAGCGAGCAGATTAAAGTGATTAAAGATTGGATTGAACAAGGCGCCATGGATAATTAAACACCCTGTGCCAGCCGTTATTGATGCAACACCCATAAACAAAAATTTATGGGTGTTCCCTGCTATTGCCTGTTACTGTTACTGTTACTGTTTATGCCCATCACGATAAGAAAGAGCGCTCATAAAATGAATGTTACAGCCTTATTTTCACTCGTAATTAAAGTAATGCGGGTCCCTGTCATAGTTACAGTCTTAGTTGCAGTCATAGCCACCCCAACGATGGCCAGTGAGCCGTTGCAGTCTGAAGAGTATGCCATTGGCGTGATGGTAAAATCCCTCGATAACGCCATACAACATCCCTCAGCCGACGCTCTAGAATTGATTAGCCAATACGGCACAGATTCGCGTTACTATGTCATGATCCGTGGTTGGTTAGTTCAAGAGCTGCAAGGGGCCAACAGTCAGTTAGCTGCCAATCGCAAAGAGGATATGCATAAAGCTAAGCTGCAACAGAGAGTCGACTTTTTGCAGCAAGCGATCCGCCGTATCGATCTAGAATGATCGCTATTGGGCTCATCCATTAAGTCCTGTTCAAAACACGACGAAACAGACAAGATACATCATGAAAACATCCATAAAAGCTGCACTTCTATCTGCCTTTATTTGCCCTGGCAGTGGCCATTTTTATCTTAAGAAATACGCCATGGGTAAAGTGTTACTGGTCACCACTGTAACCAGTCTATGTTTTTTACTCTGGCACGCTTATCAACGCGCGCAGATCATCTCTCAGCAAATATTAAATGGCGAGATCCCACTTGAGCTTAATGCGATCTACAGTGCGGTAACCCAGGCGCCCCTTGGTAATGAAGCGCTTTATATCAATATTGCTACCATGGGATTTATTCTGGCATGGGTCATTGGGATTATTGACTCCTACCGTCTTGGCAAACAGCTCGATGATGCAGAACATAAGCACTAATCAGTAAGAAATAAGTAAGAAATAAGTAGCAAATACTAAGCAGTATCAAGAGCTGAGCCTCGGCTAAAACTCAGCCACAAAAAAGGGCTACTGTTCAGTAGCCCTTTTCATTGCTGTTAAGCCTAACGCTTACAGCGTCCGGTCTAGCAATGCCTCTGTTTTAGAGAAGTCATGCTGACTCGATGAGTGCTTATGCTGAGTCACTTTAGCATATGGATTCTTATCGAAATCATATTCATTCATTGCCGCTAGTGGCTTTGAAAAGTCATGACGCGTTGAGCCACGCTGAATATTATTTTTTTGGTTAGCTGGAATATTCTTTGAAAAATCATAATCGGCACTTGCCGCTATTGTTTTTGAGAAATCTGGTCGCTCAGCCATTGCTGAGGTGGAAATACAGCTAATCGCTACTGTTAAGGCTACGCTGGTTAACTTATTCATTTACAACTCCAATCTTATTTGCCTACATTCGATTAACAATCAGTCTACGTGATCCGACTGTTTTAGAGAACAAAAAAGAGGCAAATATTGCATTTTGATACAAATGAAACATAAAAGGCTAAATCTGAGTTCAGCTTTTATCAGATAGGATGACTTTATAACCTTCTGAGGTAATTAACTTTTTATGACTGGATTGGTATAACTCGCTTGCTCATTGACAGTTTTGGCTTAGCAATAAAAAAGACGCGATAATTCGCGTCTTTTAATTTTAAGCCTTAACCTGAGAGCAGAATCTTAGGCTTTAACCTTATAGTCAGCCTTAAATCGGTGAGCCAGGCGGCAATGCCAACGGCTTAGTGATTAACTTAGCCTTAGCATCGGTTAGTCCCTTCTCGACACCATGCTGCAACCATGCAAAGTGCGCCGATTCATAAGCACTCACACGCTTAGCTTTGCGTTTAAGCTGCTTAACCGTATAAGTTAGGCGCTCTGCTAACTGCGCTTTGACTTCAGGGCGGGTTTTGTCGTTATGATAAGCACTAAGTAAGCTATCAAGCGTGACAGCATTAACGCGCATCCACACCCCTAGCTCTGGTCCTGTAGGGATATCGCTAAACAAGGTTGCAGCAAGCACCTTGTCGGTCAGCTTGGTCACTGATAACTGCTCTTTATCGCTCAAATACGCCTGATTGACGCGGTTGAGTCGCTCTGGAGTGTAAATCTGTGACACGGTCAAGCGGCTCAGTACTTCAGCCATTCCCACAGGATCGGTAATCACCCCTAGACCAGAGTCGAAGCTCTCACGAGTTTTGTAATAGTTACCCGCCTTAGGCACCAATACTTCTTGCAGCTTTTCAGACACAACTAACGCTTCTGGTGACAAGGTTGCTAGCAAGACTTCTAGCGCTTGTTGCTGAATCGCTGGCGCAACATAGTGCCACGTTTGTCCATCGATACCATCGCCATAACTGTATGTGGTGCCACCGATCATTTTGGCTGCTGCAGCAATCTGGAAACGGGTCAGCAAGTAGATAGGCACAAATGCGTCTTGAAGCTCGCCTTGAGGCTGCTCAGCAAGTAGCGCCTCGGCAGAGAAATCATTAATTGCCTTGGTGCGCACTGCTGCAAGTCGCGTTAATTCGGCAACGGGATCATTACCATTGTCCCAAAGGCTAGCATAGGCATTACTCGCTCCCGCTGTACGGGAGTCAGCCTCGCCGATATACCTTAGGCCTTGTTTAGCCACATCATCACGTAGCTTGCTAAGCCCTTGAGCCTCGCTGCCATCGGCAAATTCACCGTAACCATAAGCCACGGTGTATTTATCCCACGCTCCAATACCTTCGTCGTAGGGTTTACTGATATCGATTTTATCACCATTGATTGCCACCATAGGGTGCGGGTAATCCATCACCGAGGCATTACTGTTACTTGAGGCGGCAAAGTTATGATCGAGCCCTAAGGTGTGACCCACCTCATGAGCTGACAGCTGACGAATACGTGCCAGCGCTAACGCCATTGCCGCATCGCCGGCGGCGGCTCTGTCTTCCCAACCCGCGGTTAAACCACGGGCAATAAGGTGATCTTGTCGTACGCGCTGACTGCCTAAGGTGACATGACCTTTAATGATCTCACCGGTGCGAGGATCGGTAACAGCTGAACCATAAGACCAGCCGCGGGTTGCGCGGTGAACCCACTGGATCATGTTATAACGCACATCCTGTGGATCGGCATCTTCTGGTAGCAACTCAACTTTGAAGCCATTAATAAAGCCTGCATGAGTAAATGCATCTTCCCACCAGCTCGCCCCTTCTAACAGTGCCGTTCTAATTGGCTCTGGAACGCCAGGGTCGAGATAATAAGTAATAGGTTTAACCACCTGACTCGGTGCACTGCCAGGGGTGACTTTTTCTAAACGGTGGCGCAATAAAAAGCGCTGACGAATATCTTCATCAACACGAGTACCATAATCTAAATACTCATCAGACAGGTAACCACTTAAAGGGTGATAAGCGCGTGCTTGATAACCCTCTTCTGGTAGCGCGATAAATGAATAACGCAGGCGTACCGAAAGGTGCTTAGCATCAGGGGTGACCTGGGCAACATAATCACCGCCTTTGGCAGCGTCGAAGGTGAGTAACACATCGATATCGCTGTTACGTTCAAAGGATTTAACCCCTTCAGGCAAAATAAGTGACTTGCTCTTGTCGAGCTGATAACTGCCTTGCTTGGTTTGCTCTAATACGTCACTGATCCCGTGTAGATCGTTAAGCACTAAATCGTTGATCGCAACAAGATTACGCTTCCCCGTAACCAACTTGCCACGCCACAACACTGACTCGGCAAAAGCTTCTTTAACGGCGCGCTGCTCGGCGACGTTGTCAGTGTTAGCGCGATAGGCTGTATTGAGCTGCTTTAAAATAAGGTAAGGGCCATGGCGCTCAAATTGCACCATGCGAGTTCGACCAAGCTGGCCTCTGTCTAGACCAATATCATTAGAGCCTACGCCATGGGGGAGGCTGGTTAGCATTAAAAATGGCTGGTTGAGCTTATTGGCTTCGAGGTAAAGATCCCCTGATGATGCGTCATAAAACAGATTAATGAAACCTGTTGCTGCCTGGCTTTTTTTAATCAGTGTTGCAGTGTTTGTAGTGGCAGCCACTGCACTGGTCATAGGCACTACGGCGAGTGCAATTGCCAGCGCGAGTTTGTAGGGTCTCATTCGATCTCCTTGATCTTGTTGATCGCTATCGCATTCGGTTAAATACAATAATCTTTATTTTTATTATTAAGATTGATTAGCTTAATAAATAGGCTTGCACTTTAGCAAGCCTATCTTGTTCTATTTGAGTAACTATCACTTAGGCGACTATGTTTGTCACATCAGTGTTTATCACATTAGGGTTTATAGCATCAGTGCTTATGGCATTCGCCTTTAGGACTTCCTGCCACACACAGCTATCCAATGGCTCAAGGTATCGAACAGCTCATTGAGCACTATCGGCTTGGTAATATGGGCATTCATCCCCGCCGCTAAGCTCTTTTCCCTATCACCAGACATGGCATGTGCCGTCATAGCGATCACCGGTAGCTGTTCGGTTGAGTATCGTTTACGTAACTCTTTAGTCGCCGTAAGACCATCCATCACCGGCATCTGAATATCCATTAATACCGCATCGTAATTGGCTTTATCTATCATATCTAAGGCGATCTGCCCGTTTTCGGCAACATCGACCGTGTAGCCCGCGCTTTTAAGTAACTCGGTAGCCACTTGCTGATTAATAAAGTTATCTTCAACCAGCAGAATATAACCAGAGTCTTGTTCGCCCACCTCTTCAATCACATCTGGCAGAGGGTTCAGACTTGGCTCATCGGCAAAGGCTGAGATAATCTCATCGAATAAAGATGATGCTTTAAATGGCTTTTGCAGCAAGGCATACACGTTCGCGTCGGCGACATCTTTTTGCATCGGCTCTGCAGTGTATGCGGTCATCATGATAATGATCGGCCGCTTGTCCAATCGACCATCCGCCACCATGGCATCGATCTCTTTAATCACCTCAAGACCATCCATCTCAGGCATCATCCAGTCGAGCAACAGTAGATCGATAGGTTTTTTACTTAGCTTATATAGGCCTTCTGGCCCACTTGCTGCCGTGTCGACATTGAAATGGAAATCCCTTAGTACGCTCGAATAAATCTGCAGCGCCGTTGGGTTATCATCAATAACTAAGGTTTGAAGGTTACCTAAGGTTTCAGGCACGACAAGCGGCAATACCTCAGCCTCCTCGGCAATCTCAAAGCTAATGGTGAAGCTAAAGGTACTGCCAACCCCCATTTCACTTTCAACCTGCATGGTACCGCCCATCATCGACACTAAGTGTTTACTGATTGAGAGCCCAAGACCTGTACCACCATACTTGCGGGTAGTGGACCCGTCAGCCTGAGCAAAGGCATCAAACAGGGTCGCCTGCTGCTCTTTACTAATACCAATACCGGTATCACGTACCCAGAATTTAAGGGTAATGCGGTGATCGCGCTCGCCCACATCTTCACAGCCAAGCTCAATCTCACCCGACTGAGTAAACTTAACCGCATTAGACAGCATATTAATCAGGATCTGCCCTAAACGCAGTGGATCACCTTCTAAAATAAGTCCAGCGGTAACAGGTGCGTACAAGAGCAGCTCGACTCCCTTTTCTTGTGCCTTAAGTCCATTTAGATCAAGCGCATGATCTAATACCTTATCTAGCGGGAAGGCGACGCGTTCGAGCTCTAGCTTACCTGCTTCAATCTTAGAGAAATCGAGGATGTCATTGATGATCCGCAGCAGCGAGTGCGCCGAGAAGCCGGCTTTCTCAAGGTAATCTTTTTGCTTTGGCGTGAGCGAAGTGCGCTGCGCCAACTGCAACATACCGATAATGGCGTTCATTGGCGTACGAATTTCATGACTCATGTTGGCCAAAAATTCACTCTTGTACAGGTTAGCCATTTCCGCGTCTTGTTTAGCTTCTAGCATCGAAACTTCGTTACGCTTATGGCGAGTAATATCTTTGTGAGTCCCCACCATACGCTTTGGCTGATTATTCGGGGTGAACTCTACCACTCGGCCACGAGACAATAACCAGTGATATTCACCGCTCTTGCCAAGCATTCTAAATTCGATATCGAAGGCACCAACAGGATTGGCAAGGTATTGCTCGCGATACTCTTGCACACGAATGCGATCGTCCGGATGGATCAGCTCATCAATGGTTGATGCTAAGGCTGGGAACTCATTGACCTTATAACCAAGCATTGAATAGTAGGCTGGGTTACAAATAATCTGCTCAGAGTCTAAATACCAATCCCATAGACCATCTTCCACCGCGTCCATGGCTAAGTGATAACGCTCTTCCGATAAACGCAGCTGCTCCGCCGACTCATATTCTCGCGTCACATCACGCCATACGGCAATAAGGCCTAACAGCTCACCACGGCGGTTATAGAAAGGGATTTTTAAGGTATCGAGTAGCACAGGTTTACCCGCAAGCTCTACCTTTTCCTGATAACGTAGCGGCGTTCTATCTGTGAGTACCCGCTCATCTTCGGCGCGAATACGCAACGACTGCTCGTCAGGTGTCAGCGCATCTGAGAACTGGCCAATAATTTCACTCTCGCTAAAGCCCAGCATACGCTCAGCTGACTTGTTACAACCTAGGTAACGACCCTCTTTGTCCTTAAACACAATCGCTTCGGGGATCGAGTCGAGCAGTGAACGTAGCAACGCATATTCTTGTTCGCGGCGCTCAGTGGTCTCTTTTAGTCGCTCGGTGCGCTGCGCCACTAGCTTATCGAGTCGCCGATTTTGCTCTGCCAAATGCCGGGTATATTGTTTGTTCTCTTCAAAAATCCGGCTCACCAACTGGAACCAGGGCGCCCATCCCACGGTAATTTTCTCGGGAGGTTTGATAGGTTCCGCCGAACACTCCTCTAGGTGAGTCAGCAATCGAGATGCCGGGTTAACGAATGAGCGGCGAGTCTGCCAGTGTACTATGGTCACCAAAATCGATAATGCTAAGACAACTAACACGAATGTCATCTCCAGCTTTTCCCATGAGTCTTTAAACAGGTCGTCGACATCTTGCAGATACAGTAGGCGCCACGGTGCGTTATGTAACGCAACAGAGTGAATATAATAACCGTTTCGGATAATGCCTTCGTGGGCATCAAACAGCTCCGACTCTGGGATCGAGTGCAGCTCAGACGGGATCTTCTGGCTGATATGATAAACACGATTGATATCAGAGTTGTCGATATCGCTATGGGTCAAAATATTATTATTTTGATCCAGCAAAATAACCGTGCCGGGCATTTTAAAGTACAAGCGGATCTGCTTTCTCAGCGAGGCCAGCGTCATGTCTAAGTTGATCGATCCGATAAACTCATCTTCGAGATATATGGGTACCCCAAGCGTAGTTAATAGGCCTTTACCGGTCGCTTCAACATAAGCGGGGCTCCAGGCAAAGCTGCGCTGCGGGTTATTCGAGGGAGTGACTAACTGAAACTGTTTCTTGTTAAGCAGTTCATCACGAAAGCGTTGCTCATCTGACGGCCACGGAAAATAAGACATGATGCGGCGTTTAGAGATGTAATAGATAGAAGAGGCTTTAGGCGCGGCTTCGTTTGCAACCGGAAAAGACAGCGAAAGCTCAAACAGCATCTCCAGTTCTTGATAAAACTGTTCGCTGCGACCATTAAGCGAACCCGCACCAGTGATGCGTCCCATGTTGGTGAAAGGATCACCACTTTTGGCGTAGCTGGGCTCTAAGGTAAAGAACTGGCCACTCTCGTTAAATTTTTCATACTGAGGTAAGCGGTCCTTACGCACCAGCTCCCCTAATCGTAAATGATCGACGGCAACGTTGCGTAGACTCTTAACCGCACGAATACTCGACTCCAGCAGCAAGTCCACCTGTAGCACGTGACGTTCAACTAACTCTTCGGTTTGGGCGATTAACTGGGCCTTCTGATTGTCGAATGAAATCCAAGCGGTTCCCAAAGCCATGATGATTACGCCGATATAGGTGTAAAAAACGGCTCTATTATAGTTTTTCTGAATCGTTGACTTTAGCTGAAGAGTCGGCTCAATCCGTTTCATTTACAACCCTTGGTATACTCTTTACGAGATTATTCAAATGCGCCCATTTTAAAGACAGGACTTTGGCGTTAATAATATCAGTAAGATAGCTTTCAATAATAGCTTAAAAGTGTAACTTAGAAGTTAAAAAGGCCTCAACAAGTGTGAGGCCTAATCCATTTATCAACCAAAACAGAGCGGGTTACAGGTTTTCTTCGGCAAACTCAGCAAGACGTGAGCGTACAACGCCATTGAGGTAGATGTTTGCACTGCCATCGAAGTCTTTAAAACGTTCGACAATATAAGTTAAACCTGAGGTCACAGCAGTTAAATAATTAGAATCTATTTGCGCAAGGTTACCACTACAAATCAGCTTAGTGCCTTCACCCATTCGAGTGATCATGGTTTTGATCTGTGAAGCCGTTAAATTTTGGCACTCATCGAGGATAACGACCGAATTTTGAATCGAACGGCCGCGCATAAAGTTAATCGACTTAAACTGGATATTGGCTTTATCCATGATGTAGTTCATGCTGCCACTCGGGTTGACATCATTCTTATGCAGCACCTCTAAAGTATCGGTGATTGCTGCCAACCAAGGGGTCATTTTTTCCTCTTCGGTGCCGGGTAAGAAACCAATAGACTCGGCAATTTCAGGCGTATTACGGGTCACGATGATTTTTTCATATTTACCACGTTCAACCACCAACTCTAACGCTGCAGCCATCGCGAGCAAGGTTTTACCACAACCTGCTGGGCCCGTTAAGATCACCAGATCGATATCTGGATCCAGCAATGCTTGCATCGCCATACCTTGGTAAATATTTTTAGGCTTAATTCCCCAAGCTTCGAGGTTCATCAGCCTTTCTTGACCTAAGTCTAAAAATTTAAGATCAGTAGGAGTCTTCTCGACAATGCGTCCACAAAACTCACTACTTTCATCGAGTAAATATTGATTGGTGTAAAACAGATCATCGCCGAGCTTATCGATCGGTACACTATGCACAGTATGGCGACCATCACTCTGGGTTTTCACCTCATCGGTCTGCTGCCAAAAATCCCCTTCGAAGCGATGAAAGCCTTTAGTTAAAAAGCGAATATCATCGATAAGCTGATCGGTACGGTAATCTTCTACCTGCTCAATGCCCGCACCTTTGGCTTTAAGGCGCATATTGATATCTTTGGTAACCAGTACCACCTTACGAGGTTTATGTAACGCCTGCAGATGCAGCGCAGTATTAATGATACGGTTATCGTTATTGTCACCTGGCATACTGCCAGTGGTAAACTCGATTTGATGGTCGGGGAAAATTGATAAGGTGCCACTGACATCGGCATGGTCTTCACGTCCTGGCAGGGGAACCCCTTGGACGATTTGCTCGGGCGTGGTTTTGCCACCCAAAATATCTTCTAATGCTCTAATCGCAACTCGAGCATCACGGCTGACGTCTCGTTTTCTATCCTTAATCAGGTCCAGCTCTTCCAGAACTGTCATTGGTACGACTACGTCATGTTCCTTAAATGAATAGATAGCTAAAGGTTCATGCAGTAATACGTTGGTATCCAGTACAAACAACTTTCTGTCGTCTTGTTCCATGGCGCCTCCAATTGTGTATTAGTGTCAATTACAAGATCGGTGCAGCTCCTTTTGTTGGTTACTAATTTGTTAACAACAATTCCATACTGCCACCAATAAGTTCCGGCTTCAATGCTCTGTGTGAGTTTTTAGCCGCCAACTAAGCTTTTTAAGCCCTCACCATTGATATCGAGCTGATGTGACAGAGCGATGACACAAAAAAATACTTCGGTGCAACTGATTATTTAGTACACTATTACTTCCGATTAGGGCGATTATTCGCGGGTTCAATTTTCAATATGCTCGCGATTGGTATAACATACGCGCCCCTTGTGATTCACCCAGTATATGAGAGTTTTAAATGCCGTTTTCCTTAGGTCAACGTTGGATCAGTGACACTGAATCAGAATTAGGTTTAGGTACTGTTGTTGGAGTTGAAGGCCGTATGGTCACCGTTCTTTTCCCTGCAACTGGCGAGAATAGATTATTTTCTCGAACCGAAGCCCCGCTAACACGTGTTATTTACAACCCAGGCGACACTGTAGAGAGCCATGAAGAGTGGAGCATTACGGTCACTGAGGTTGAAGAAAAAGATTCACTGATTATTTACCACGGCACTCATAGCGAAACTGGCGAGCAAGTTAGCCTGCGCGAAACCTTGCTAAATCACAATATCCGTTTCAATAAGCCACAAGATCGTCTATTCGCCGGTCAAATCGATCGTCTCGATCGGTTTAATGTGCGCTATCAGTGTCAGCTATTGAGAAATAAGCTCGCCACATCTGATCTGCTTGGACTACAAGGGCCACGCGTTGGATTGATCCCACATCAACAATGGATTGCACACGAAGTGGGTCAGCGTTTTGCACCCCGCGTTTTGCTAGCCGATGAAGTGGGTCTAGGTAAAACCATTGAAGCGGGTTTAATTATTCATCAGCAACTACTGACTGGTCGTGCTGAGCGTATCTTAGTTATTGTGCCTGATACACTGCGTCACCAGTGGTTGGTTGAAATGCTACGTCGCTTTAACCTGCGTTTCTCTGTATTTGATGAAGACCGCTGCGTTGAAGCCTATGCCGATAACGACAACCCTTTCTACACTGAACAGTTAGTGATTTGCTCACTGGAGCTGCTGCGTAAAAAGCGTCGTTTAGAGCAAGCGCTAGATGCCGATTGGGATCTAATGGTTGTCGATGAAGCGCATCACTTAGAATGGTCTGAAGACGCCCCAAGCCGCGCTTACCAAATTGTTGAAGCCTTAAGTGAAGTCGTACCTGGCGTACTACTGCTAACCGCGACACCTGATCAACTAGGTCACCAGAGTCACTTTGCGCGTTTGCGTCTATTAGATCCAGATCGTTTCTATGACTATCAAGCCTTCTTAAAAGAAGAAGATAGCTACAAAGATGTCGCAACCGCAGCCGATGCACTCGCCAGCGGAGAAGCGCTGTCGGATGAGTCGATTAACGGCTTAACCCAGCTGCTTGGTGAAAAAGATATCAGCGCTACCATTAGCCTTATTCAAGATGAAGCAGCCAATGCCGACGCTCGCTTCCAGGCGCGTGATGAGCTATTACAAGATCTGCTCGACCGTCACGGTACAGGCCGCGTGCTTTACCGTAATAGCCGCGCGTCAGTTAAAGGCTTCCCACAACGTAATCTGCATGTGCATCCACAAAAGATGCCTGAGCAATATGTTACCGCTTACCGCGTTAGCGCGATGATGAACAAGCATTTAGACACCAATGCTAAAGTGCGCCAAGTATTAAGCCCAGAGAAGATCTACCAAGACTTTGATAGCGGCAGTGCTAGCTGGTGGAAGTTCGACCCGCGTGTGGATTGGCTCATTGATTTCTTAAAGACCAACCGCAGCAAGAAAGTACTGATTATTGCTAGCCAAGCGGAAACCGCTTTGAGCTTAGAAGAAGCATTACGTACTCGCGAAGGTATTCAGGCAACGGTCTTCCATGAAGGCATGTCGATTATCGAGCGCGATAAAGCGGGTGCTTACTTCGCACAGGAAACCGGTGGCGCACAGGCGCTTATCTGTAGTGAGATTGGTTCAGAAGGCCGTAACTTCCAGTTCGCCAGTAACTTGGTATTGTTCGATCTACCGTTAAACCCAGATCTACTTGAGCAGCGTATTGGTCGTCTCGATCGTATCGGTCAGAAGAACGATGTTGAGATCCACTTGCCATACTTAGCTAACACGGCGCAAGAAAGATTGACCGAGTGGTATCACCAGGGCTTAAACGCTTTTGAGTGTACTTGCCCAAGTGGTCACATTCTATTTAACGAGTTCTCTGGTGAGCTGCTAGAAACCTTGCTAAATAATGACGATACAAGCCTAGAAACGTTACTGGATAACACTAAAGCGCGCTATCAAGAGCTAAAGCTTGCGATGGAACAAGGGCGCGACAAACTGCTTGAGATCAACTCTCACGGCGGCGAACGTGCTAACAAGTTAGTACAGAGTTTGGCAGACAAAGATGGTGACACTCAGCTTATCGGCTCGGTGATCCGCCTTTGGGATATTATTGGTGTCGAGCAAGAAGACAGCGGCGAGAACGCCATTGTATTGCACCCAAGCGAACACATGATGTTCCCGACTTATCCTGGTCTGCCAGAAGATGGTATTACCGTGACCTTCGATCGTGAGATGGCCCTGTCTCGTGACGATATTGCGCTGATCACTCAAGAGCATCCACTGGTACAAACGGGTCTAGACTTAATCACGTCTTCAGAAACCGGAACCACTAGCGTAGCAGTACTAAAGAACAAGGCGTTGCCAGCAGGTACCGTCTTCCTTGAGCTTATCTACTTAGCCGATGCGTCTGCACCTAAGTCAAGCCAGCTATACCGCTACCTACCGCCAACACCTGTACGTGTGTTACTGGATAAGAATGGCAATAACTTGTCTGACAATGTGACTTACGAAAGCTTTAACAAACAGTTAAGCGCGGTGAACCGCCATATTGCCAGCAAGCTAGTCAATGCATCACAGGCGATTTTACACCCGCTATTTGCTAAGGCTGAAACGTTTGCCAATGCCGAGCTACAAACGCTAACAGATTGTGCTCGCGAGAAGATGACCAGTCAGTTGTCTGGTGAGCTTGAACGCTTAAAAGCGCTAAAATCAGTTAACCCAAACATTCGTGATGAAGAGCTAACTCACCTTAGCGATCAGATGAGCGAATTAAACCGTTACCTAGACAGCAGCAAGCTACAACTTGATGCGGTTAGACTGGTATTAGTTAGCCACGCATAACAAGTCACAGTAATGGGTATCATAAAGCCTCGATAATTCGAGGCTTTTTTTTGCCGAATGTTGACCAATTATGTATATACTGCGCAAGATTTTATTCGCTTCGATGTTTTAGCGTAAAAAGGCTGCAGTCCAAGATGAAGTTTTCTCGATGTTTTTCTAAGTCCACTCCCCTATTGCTCCTAGTCTGCAGCACTTGCCTGCTAGCCAACTCATGTATAGCCGATACAGTGCCCACACATGAGCGGGTGGATTACAGCTATCTTCCTCCAAGCGAGCTCAAACAACTGCAGGTGGAAGGTAAAGATGTCCCTGCTCTTTTGCGTCCTTGGTTAGGCAAGCTGCAACTCGGGTTAACCATTATCGTGCCTGCTTTTTCAGAGCGAGCCGATGCACCTGGTTTCGTTAGCAATCTTAGACACGAGTTAAACCACTCAGGGTGGGCAACACTCGCACTGACTCCCCCGAGCCTGAGTAAGACGCCATATTTCGTCACTCACGCCGAAGAAGTGATTAAAGCGGGCGAGCAGCAAAGCTCAGTACCAGCTAACCAAGAAACACCTGACTTTAGCGCCGAACAACTGGCTCAAACTCAACAGCAGCAGCGAGACTTTATGCTAAGCGCTATGGCGCAGCTCGATAGTTTGGGCAAGGACTTTGCTGGTAAACGTATGCTTATTGCTATCGGTGACAGTGCTAATTTGGTCATTGAGTTGTTAGCGGCTAAACACCTGCCGATGCCTGACATACTGGTAGTGATAAACCCATACAGCGATATAGCCACAGTTAATAATGCACTACCACAAAAGCTGGCTGCGCTATCGATACCGGTACTCGATATACAATCAAACGATGGCGGCTCGGCTTCGCTCGCGACCCAAACGCAGCGACGCGTATTATCACCAGCCAACGCACCAACACGATATAGCCAGCAGTTATTATCACTGGATCTATCACTGCAAGTCTCTTGGAATAATAGCCTTAAGTTTATTGAAGGTTTTGCCAGTAGGATCAATAAAGCCTATCCAAATGGATAGGCTTTATCTAATCAAACAGCTAGTCATACCGCAGGCTCAGCCATCGTTTTAATGATGGACTTACGCGCTCGATATTAGTCTTTACTGAGCTTGAGCGCTCCGGCAATGAGTAACACCGTTATCCCCATATACAGCAGATCTAACATAGACGTAGGCTTCATATCGGTAAAGAAAGAGAACACCTTGATGATCAGCATCATTAAGATCACTTTGCCGAGCTTACTCTTGAGCGAATCGATACTACTAATGATGAGGAGCTTACCGCCCGCCTCACTTTGGCTGGCATGCTTAAGGTTGCTAATAAACAGTTCATACAGACCAAATGCAAAAATAAGCAGTACAGCACCTAATAGGAAGGTGTCTAAGATCTCAACCACAACCATCACCAGATCATTACGTACCGCATGGCTGCCGCTGAATATATAACCGAGAATAAGCTCAATCATATGCACCACATCTCTGAGCCCCATAGCAAAAACAACGAAAGCAGCAATGATGCAGGAAAGCACACCAAACATCACAGAAAGACGACTGCTCCATAAAAAACGTTCAAAAAGTTCGCGCATGAGTAAAGAGTTCCAATTGGTTGAATGGAATATGGTTTCGCTAAATCGCTGCCAAACCTAAGCGAGCAAACAAAGCGGTGAATTAGCGAGGAGTGTAAAAGAAGCCACTGCCTACTACATAAAATTCATAGCAATTCGTGAATCTGATCACACTTCATCGTTTTACCCAAAATTACCAACCTGAATCTCGGTTTCGATAGGCTTTTTCAGGGCTTTTAGTTTGTCTTAATGCGGCAATGATTCGATTTTTCCCCAGCAGTAATCGTAGCTGATACCAAGACTCACGCCTGAGTAATTGACGAACAGAAGCCGACCAATTCTTGTTAATACTTCGCTTGATAGCGGCATTAGCATCGGGCGAGGTTTGCGATAATTTAGTCGCTAGCGCAGTCGCTGTGGCCATCGGGTCATCAGCGACTGCGGTGACCAAATTGCTTGCTAACGCCTGCTCTGCAGTTAACACATCCGCCGTCATCGTCAACATAAGTGCTTGATCTTTTGGCATCAACTCTCGTAAACCTGCAAGTCCAGCCATATCGGGTACTAAACCCCACTTGGCTTCCATAATTGACATTTTGCAATCGGGAGCCGCAATTCTAAAATCCGCCCCGAGAACGATTTGCATGCCGCCACCGTAACACACGCCCTCAAGGACCGCGATAACGGGTACCGGTAATCTGCGCCAACCAATAGAAACCCTCTGCGCCAAATTTGCATTACCTGGCAACCACTTAAATAATAACTTAACGGCGTCTAACGGCGAGTTCATCACACTTTTTACATCTAAACCTGAGCTAAAATTACCGCCTTCACCGAACAGCACCACAGCGGTAAGCGAACGGTCTTTCGACAAGGTTTTTATACAGTGTTCTATCTCAGTAAAAAGCTTATAACTCAGTGCATTATATTTTTCTGGTCGATTAAGGCTCACATAAGCTATGCCATTTTTTTGGGTCAAACGTAATAAATCATAAGTCATCTTGGGGCCTTTCTTGGCAAGTGGTCTGTCCAGATTGGCAAGTTAACACATTTGGATTATTTCGTTAATAGCTATAACATGTGTTTGAATTATGACAAACGTCATTTTATTGTCATAAAATAAGCCTTTCTATTAATTAGTTGATAATTAATAATCTGGCCGTAGCGCATGCCCTTCTCATAAGGGACAATGTTATGGAAGCTACCGAGAACCATTTCTCTTCGAAGGCATAAGCCAAGGATGCACCGCTGAAATGCAATTTATTGTATTACAGTGGCGAGTTATTGATCCCAAAAAATGACAGAGGCTTCATGAACGGGGCAATAGACTAATTAAAATCACAAAAAAGCTGTTGATGGATAATAGGAAAAATAATAATAATGCCGCTCCCCATACTCATTTGTGATGACTCTGCGCTAGCCAGAAAACAGATGGCTCGCACACTCCCAAAAGACTGGGATATTGAAATAACCTATGCCACCAATGGCTTAGAAGGAATAGAGGCCATTCGCGAAGGCAAAGGCGAAGTCGTGTTTCTGGATCTCAACATGCCCGTAATGGATGGTTATCAAGTCTTAGAAGCCATTCAAAAAGAAGATCTTCCAGCATTAGTTATTGTGGTTTCTGGTGATATTCAAATTAAGGCTCACGAACGCGTTAAAAGCTTAGGCGCACTCGATTTTATTCAAAAGCCTGTGAGTGCCGGCTCAATTAGCCATATTTTGCAAGAGTACGGTATTTTAGAGTTGGCCCAAAGCGGTGGTGAAAATCAAGCGCCGATGATCCAGGTCGATCTGCGCGATGCCTGCCAAGAAGTCGCCAACGTTGCCATGGGGCGCGCGGCCGATCTCTTATCTAAGTTACTCAACGTATTTGTAAAGTTGCCTATTCCTAATGTGAACGTACTTGAGGTCAGTGAACTGACCATGACACTTAAGGCCACTGAAGAATACAGCACGGTATCGGCGTTATGCCAAGGCTTTATTGGTGCAGGTGTCGCAGGAGAAGCCCTATTACTTTTCCATGACTCTTCATTTAAAGATATGGCTAAGCTGATGAAGCTTGAACACCCAGAAGATGAACACACCGAACTCGAAGTCATGATAGACACGGGTAATGTGTTGATTGGTGCCTTCCTCAACGGCATATCAGAGCAGTTACACATGAAGTTTAGCCAAAGTCACCCCGTCGTTCTTGGCAGACACTGCAGCGTTAACAGCCTGATTAGTGAAAACGCGGATAAATGGAGCCGTACATTGGCGATGGAAATTAACTACCGTATTGAAGATCATGATATTCAATGTGATCTGCTGTTACTGTTTACCGAAGACTCACTGCCAACGCTCAACTATAAGCTCGGCTACTTGCTCGATTGAAATGGATATTAGGATGGCAACAGATCAGAAAGCTGTAGACAACAGTGCAATGAACGAACTCCACTGGCTAATCGATATGGTACAGACCATAGAGGTAGGCTTAGTGGTACTCGATCGTGATTACAACATTCAACTGTGGAATGGTTTCATGGAAAACCACAGCGGTGTAACCCCCAATTCAATCAAAGATAAGAATCTATTTGAGCAGTTTGAATACCTACCCGCACAATGGTTAAAGCAAAAAATGGAGTCGGTCTATCTATTAAAGAACCGCGCTTTTATCAGCTGGGAACAACGCCCTTTTATATTCGAATTTAAAAATTATCGGCCTATTACAGGCAGAGCTGACTTCATGTACCAGAATGTCACCTTGCTGCCGTTATCATCACTCTCAGGTGAAGTGACTCATATTAGTATGATTGTTTACGATGTCACTGACGTCGCCATCAATAAATTACAACTAAAGTCGGCTAATGAACGCTTAGAATACTTAAGCCAAATTGATGGTCTTAGCCAGCTATTTAACCGTCGTCATTGGGAGTTATGCTTACAGAAAGAGTTCGATCGCCATACTCGATATGGCAGTGAAACCAGCCTAGTGATGATAGATATCGACCACTTTAAAGTAATTAACGATACCTATGGCCACCAAGCCGGCGATCGAGTCATCCAAAATGTCTCTCATACCATTCGAAAATCACTGCGAGAAACCGACTGCGCAGGACGCTATGGTGGTGAAGAGTTTGCAGTGGTGCTGGCCAATACTCCTGCGGTCAATGCCCGCTTTTTTGCCGAGCGTCTGCGCAAGAAAGTTGAGCAGTTGCAAATTGCCTACGAAGAACAGCTTATCAAGGTCACTATCAGCATCGGTATCTGTGAAATTAAGCCAGAGGTAAACGACTGTGAGACTTGGTTATCTCAAGCCGACCAAGCACTTTATCAAGCGAAAGAAGCAGGACGTAACTGCTGTATCACTCATGAGTAGCCTATACCCATCACTATAAAACAGACACAAAAATGCCCATCACTAGATGGGCATTATTTTTAACGCTAAGCGCACCAATTAGTGCACAGGCTCTTCGTCTTCGTCGTCATATTCATCGTCATCTCGGACTTCTTCGCCATTTTCGTCGATGAAATACGTGCCCCAACCGTCGTAATCAATCTTCTGTTTAGCCGCGATGTTAATCATTTTTTCGCAGGCTTCATCTAACAGGTCGGTCTTTAGCTCATGGCTAGCGACAGCATCGAAACAATAGATCACTGAGCCATCTTCTAACTCCATCTCTTCAGCATCGTTAACTTCATAACCTAGCTTAAATGCGTCAACAGCCGCTTTTTCTAAACGATCAAAGTTAGTTGATGAGAAGTGATGCTCAATGGTGTAGTCGGCATCGGCCAATGAACCATCTGCAAGGATCGCTTCAACGATCTCACTATTTTCTTGTTTCTGTTCTTTTAACTGGCGTTCAATAGACATCGATAACTCCTCAAAAATTTCGCGACCGATTATACCGCTTTCGTCATTAATGCAGAAGCTTCTTGGTTCAACTGAGATAGCTTTTCAGACATCATAGTGTGAATGCGCTTAGAAAGTTCTTTCACCTGTGTTTTATCAAAACCTGCGGTTTCAATTGGATCCATCATTTCGATGATCACCACACCATTGTTCCAACGGTTCAACTTAATATGACACTGGTTTGAGGCTAATACAGGTACCATAGGTACACCCGCAGCTATTGCCGTATAAAAAGCACCAGCTTTAAATGGCAGTAAACCTTTACCACGAGAACGTGTGCCTTCAGGGAAGATCCACACAGACAAGCATTTGTCTTTTATCTTGCGGGCCGTTGCTGCCATGGTATCAAATGCTTTGTTACGGTTTTTCCGATCAATAAGAATATTGCCAGACAACCAGTAAATTTGTCCAAATAACGGCATCCAGGCAAGACTCTTTTTACCTAAACTCACCGTGCCTTTGGGTACGACGGCCGTATGAGTGAACATATCGAAGTTATTCTGGTGGTTTGCCAGGAAAATGCACGGCTTATCGCCTTGCTGTTGTGAGTTACGCACAATGACTTTGATACCAAGTACTGGTGCCGCCCAAGAAAAGACTTTGGCGAACATATGTACGTTATCTCGATGCCGAGGACGTAAAATACAAGCTAAGCCACCGATAACAAAGGCTAATAACAGCATGACAGACAAGATCAAACATCTAAGGATTAACAGCACTATAATCTCCCGCGATTTAATTGGCGCCAGTATAGCCACCAACTAAGTGCGACTCAATATAAATACAACTTATGTTAATGAACATTAGTTTACACGTGTAGCCTGAATATGCATGATAGCAAATTCAAGGGATGCTACTTTAGCGTAAACGGCTTAAGCGAACTTTAACCATGCTCAAATATTTTGGAAAATTTTAGCTTAGTTCCCCACCCCTTAAGGTCTGACCTGCCACGCTTATGCTTAACAAGCTCTGATCAAGTCACTGTTATTGGCCATATTGCGACAGCGCTTCTGCTATCTGTTATCGGCTACCCGTCATCGACTAAGAGTGCTCGTATCGAGTCTCGCCGCTCACAGACTGCTTTGATTTTCCTTTAAGCTTAAGTACCAACCTAAAGACGATAGCACTCAAGGCTAAGGTCGATACGATCGCAGCACCACTAGGTAAGTCTAAGCTAGCCGACAAGACGAGCCCCGATATGTATCCTAGAAGCCCTACCATATAAGCCCAAAATAGTTTAAATCGGCCATAGAAGTGGTTAACGGCCAGCGCTGGCAATATCAAACTACTAAATACCAAATACACCCCAACAAGCTCTACAGAAAGGGTAATCACGATGGCAAAAATAAGATAAAAAGCGCGGCCACTCAGCAAGTCTGGCTTATAAAACAATACCAGTAAGATTGCCAAATACACACTGGCAGGCAAAATTAACTGACTCCAACTCACCCACAGGATCTGCCCAGACATCAGCTCTTTTAGCATCTCGGCGCCGTGGGGATCATTTGATAACAGTAACATGGCAGCCACTGCCGCCAGCACATAGAAACAACCGATAATAGCTTCTAGCTCATCGGCCATTCGCTTAGAAAGCCACGCGATAAATCCTGCACCTGCTATAGCAAACAGCGCTGGCATCCACACATGTGAAAAAGGCAGCGCCTCGATATCATGATTAAGGTGGCCAACAATGGCGCCTAACGCTGCGACTTGCGCGATAGCCAGATCGATAAAGATAATGCCGCGCTTTAATACTTGTTGCCCCAAGACAACGTGAGTCGACAGTACCAAGACGCCCGCCACAAAAGCGGGGAATAAAATTGAAAGTAGATCGAGATCAAACATAGTTAGACTCTTATCATAATAGATAAACCTAAGGCGGATCGCTCAAGCACGATCCGCCTTATTCACTCAGTAACAATAATCAATATCAAGCTATAGGCGTTAACGCTTAGCACTCAACAAGAGATCGATGGCACTATCGTAAAGGCTAAACAGATCGACACTCTGATCATTGCCCCCAACTGACATAGGTAATATCAGCACAGGTAGATCCGATCGCTCCGATAACCACTCTGCCCCACGCTCGCTCTGATATGACGCGATAATGATCGCTAAAATATCACCTTGCTTAGCACGATTAAGTAAGCTGGCTAAATGCGAGCTACTAGGCGGGATCCCAGGCTTTGGCTCAAGATCCGCCACCTGTTCTAGCCCTAACCAGTTAAACAGGTATTTGAAACTAGAGTGGTAAGCGATCACTTTACTGTCCTGAAGCGATTTGGCTTTCGCCTCCCACTTAGGGATAGCCGCTTGCCAACGCTTAGTAAAACTGGCCAAGGCCGCTTCATAATCAGCTTTGCCATCGGGATCGAGCTGGATAAGCTTATGGGTTAGGCCACTGGCAACGCCCAGTAAACGATTAGGATCGAAATGTAGATGCGGGTTGCCCTTTGCGTGCACATCACCCATAGAGCGATCCACCGATTCGAGCTGATCTAGCGTATCGATCTGCTCAGATGCGAAGAACAACCCCTGATCGGTCGATCGCACTTTCGCGTTGGCAGACTTCATCTGCAACATTGGCAACCAGCCAACCTCAAGATCCGCACCGGCACAGACTGCCAGATCGGCTTGACGCATTTTAGCGATCAAACTTGGACGCGCCTGCACTTGATGCGGATCTTGCATCGCCGTCGTGGCAGAGTAGATCTTTGCACCGGGCGCCAGCTCTTTCGCTAATGCGGCATATTCAGGCTCACAAGCAAAAATGTTTAACGCAGCAACGGCATTGTTACTCACACCTAATGCCAGTGCTAATGTTAGGGCTTGAACCCCTTTTGATAAAAACGGCTTAGAATTGATGCGCACCGTGAGCCCCCAGAGTCATGACATATTGTAAAGTGATGACGTTGTCATCTTCGATCCCATCAAAGTTTGTCCCCTGCTGGTTGGTGTACTGCAAGCGCACAGTAGAGAAGTGACTATGATGCCAAGCTAGACTCACTTCAGTTTCTTTCAATTTTTGTGGGTCAAAATGATCGCTATGCATCATTTGAGTGTCGATCTGGCCATAACGTAGCCCGGCAGACCAACGAGGTGAGAATTGAAAAACACTGCTCAAGTACCATCCATCTTGATAATCTTTGCCTGAATCATCGTGACCCGGTTCTTCATGCTCGCCATGATGCTCTTCAAGTGGGGCAAAATCGGTGACACGGAAATACTCACCACTTAACGTTAGGTGTTGGTACTTATAGTTACCATTAGGAGCCCACTTATAGACAAAGTCTGCAATGTAAGTGTTCTCTCCGGTGTATTGGGCGTTATGGCTGTGATCATGGCCATGGTCATCTTGCACTTCAACGTGCTCATGTTCATCCGCTGTCATACGGCCATTTTCATTACGTAGGTAACTTAATCCTGCTTGCCAAGAACCGTTATCACCCACATCGCCACCTAATTTGGTGAAGGCGGTGTAAACCCCAAGGTTTTTATAATCGCGCTCGCCATGCTCATCAGCAGCGCGCATTTTGTCACCCTTAAAGCTCTCGACTCCCATGGTCCAGTAGAGATCTGTTGGTGCAACATAGTTCAAGCGCACACCATCATCAAAATAGTGGCTGCCCAAGAAAGCACGATAAACCGCGGGTCTATCTGAGAACGCATCCGTATGTACATGTTGATTGTTCAAGTAACCAATGTCAGACAGAAAACGACCCGCTCGCACCGAAAAACCAGCGGGCATCGCCAGAGTTTGAATAAAGGCTTCCTCTAAACCCAGCTCAGTTTCACCGTCATGCATCTCGACGACAGCCGTTAATTTACCGTAAAACATATCGTCAATGTTGGCGCTCATTGCGACCTCAGTATGGCCTAAGCCAAACCCTTCAACACGCTCTGACATCGGTCGCTCGGCGCTTTGATAATAGCCATCAAGTACTGCACTGATCGCCGGGTTAGTTAAACTGGGATCGCTTGCTAAAGCTTGAGTTGAAAATAGTGCGCACGCTGCTGCTACGCCAGTTAGGCGCATAGTTGAAATAGTCATCTTTTCTCCGAAATACAGCTAAGCCTTCCCTGTGGGAATACTTTAAAAAATTCTTAGTTATTGTTTGGTATGAAGAATTACGCTGAAGCTGGAGGGGCGCGGCTATTAAAGAAACTCACATGACGTGAGTATGAAGGTGGCAGGATGTACTCTTGGCTTTCAATTCCCTGACGCTCAATAGCAAGCTTAAGTTCACAACTGGGCAGCAGGTTATTGACCTGGTGTTGGTGATAACACAGAGTACAATGGTTTTTAGCGCCATCGTCCAAATGACTCAGACTATGAGCGGACGCCGCAAACGACAGACACAGGAATACGGCAACAAGCCCTATTACCAGTTTCTGCTTTACGCTACTCATTCGAATCACAGTGTTAACCTTATGTGTTAAAACGTGACCAAGTTTATTGCGCTGACAGTTGAAGTCAAGTATTGATGCAGGCAAAGCGTTAAAAAGTGTTTGTGAGGCAGATCACATTGGCTTGAATGCTAATTAATACTGACTTAAGCTCTAACAACTAATATTGCTAGCGTGAAATGGTATCCATAGTGATATTTAACAAGATTTGACCCATTAAAAGGCGCAACTATCATGCTTGAAGTTCTTCGCTCAAACCTAAAATTGATCATCATGACTACGCTATTTTTTGTCGCAATACTTGGCGGGATTTACTACGTAGAAGCTGCGTTAGAAGCGCAAGTTCAGGTTGTTGACTAACTAAGTTATCGACTAAGCAATTTATTTAGTCACGGCTCAGTAACACTCTGGTGGCCAAATACCATCGGAGTGTATCGGTTCTGTCGAGAATCTAGGATATCGTTGAAACGTTTATCGTAAACAGTCTTAACAAGCGCTCGCCCAGGTTTATCTCTGCGATAAACCTTTTGCAGTCACTCATCAAAAACGTCTTTTGCACAACTCGTGCGGCGGGATTAGCGATACTTTTTAAGATGCTCGCTATTATCCACCAGCTCAACTTCGGGCGCTTCAATGACTTTCAGATTATCCATTAGATGAGTCACTAACATCACCATGATGGAAAAAATAGCGAGCGGAATACCAAACGAGCGAATATCGCTATCAAAATAGCTCCACACAAATAGCCCAACCCCAGCATAAAAGCTAACGATTTTGACCCAAGATAAAACAACACTTTTACCTAACCAAGCCTGACAAAACGGACATTGGATCTCGGTGCTCAACCCTTTGCCTCTTTGGTTTTCAATTTTATCTATCGCAAATGATTTTGAACAATGGGCGCATATCACTAAGCTTATCTCTCTTTAGCTGCATATTGGCGCAGTTTTCGCCTAATATTAAGGTGCAGAAGTTTAGCAGATTTAGCCGTGTATTCGCTATCATGCTTATCACTATCACAATAACAAATCGACAGTTTTCCAAAGGCGTAATATTATTACCAGATCCTGGGAACTAACGGACATACCAAATGCATAAAATGCTCCCCAAAATTTTGATGCTTGTTTTGTGTTTTTGCTCATTTGTAGTAAATGCGCAAAATACTGAATTAACTAACAATCTAAATAAACTCCAAAGCTTAATCGACAGCGATGTAAATGCACTGCCTCATGCTAAGGGCGAAATTAAGACATTTCTTGAATATCGTATTGGACGCAATGCCAGCTTGTTGCAAGAAACGTTACAAGAACAGATGGATAAGACGGAGCCTGATCTTCCGTATCTAAAGCCTTATATTGTTAAGCAACTTGCTTTTACTGATGCAGTTGAAGCTTATTTTGCCAAACAAAAAGCGACGCTCATGAGTGAAGTGGGTAGCAAGGGTGATCGAGAGGTCATGCTCGATCTAATGCAGATCCAGCGCGAGCAAGACAAGTTATTTAGTTCAGAAAGTGAACTGCTGACTTGGGCAAAAGCCGTAGGCATTAATGTTGATGAAAAAACGAAAGTGTTTATCTCGACGTTAATCACTCGTGCCGATGACTTAAACAGTTTTGTTTACTACAACCAAGAACGCCTAAACCAAGCCGTTGCAGATGTGCAAATTGCTGGAGCTGATGTTAGCGCAGAGCAAAAGTCTTTGGTCGTTGAGTTAAAAGAACGCCTAGATCAAAGCTCTACTAGCCTTTCAACCACGATTGGCCTATTGGATCATCTAGGCCAAGATACTGCACTTTACAAGCAAACTCTGTTTAGCGTATCGGGTGACATCACTCAAGACGTGTTGAACTTTGATGTTGCGAGTAACTTGTTAACTGAATGGATGACGATTGCAAAAACTCAAGCCATGGAAAATGGTGCGGGGATCATGTTTAAACTGATCATTTTCTGCTTAATCCTTATCCTGTCGAGCCTAGTCGGCAAAATAGTTAAGCGTGTAGTAGAAAAAGCCGTCAGCAACTCAAAGCTTAAATTCAGCATGCTACTGCAAGACTTCTTTATCTCTCTTTCCGGTAAAGTGGTATTTGCGCTTGGTTTACTGATTGCCTTATCGCAACTTGGGTTCGAGCTTGCGCCACTGCTTGCTGGTTTCGGTATCGCTGGTGTGATTATCGGTTTTGCTCTGCAAGATACCCTATCAAACTTCGCTTCTGGGATGATGATTTTGATTTACCGCCCATTCGATGTGGGTGATCTGATCAATGCCGGTGGTGTTACTGGCCGTGTAAGCCACATGAGCTTGGTATCGACTACGATTAAGACCTTAGATAACCAAAGACTTATCGTTCCAAACAATAAGATCTGGGGTGACACCATCAACAACATCACCGTTGAGCATCAACGCCGTGTTGATCTGACTTTTGGTATTGGTTATGGCGATGATATTGAGCATGCTGAAAAAGTGTTACGCGATATCGTAATGGCGCATCCTTTAGTATTAAAAGATCCAGAGCCTACGATTAAACTGCACACGCTTGGCGAGTCTTCAGTCGACTTTATTGTTCGTCCTTGGACTAAGCCAGAAGATTACTGGGATGTTTACTGGGATATTACTCGTACCGTTAAAATGCGCTTTGACGCTGAAGGTATTAGCATTCCGTTCCCGCAGCGCGATGTACATATTTATCAAACAGCTGTAGAAAAATAAGCTACAAAGATAAAATGAAAAAAGCCCCGACAACCTAAGTTGTCGGGGCTTTTTTCATTTTATAATCGCCCTTAAGCCAGACCAATGATCTCACCAGCATCATTAATATCGACATTAAGGTAACCCGGCTTAACCCCAAGACCCGGCATGGTCATCACTTGTCCGACTAATGCCGTAACAAAACCCGCTCCGGCATTCAGCCTTAGCTCGGTGATTGGCAATTCAAACCCTGTTGGGATCCCTTTAATATTAGGGTCATGACTTATCGACATCGGTGTTTTAGCCACGCAGATAGGTAAACCAGCATAGTCATGCTTAGTTAGCCAGTTTAGCTGCGATCTCGCTTTATCCGATAACGTCACACTCGATGCGCCGTATCCGACCTCAGCTAAGGTCATCAACTTAGCCTCTAAACTTGTATCACTTTGATAAAGTAGCTTAAAGTCTGACGGTGTTTGTGTGGCGCGGTACACCATATCAGCGAGTTTGCTTGCGCCTTCTGCGCCTTTGCCAAAGGCTTCACTGATCTCGCTACCAAAAGCCTTAGTTTGCTTAATACGCTGGCTCAGCCATTCAAGTTCCTCGTCGGTATCCGTTGGAAAGCGATTAATCGCCACCACAACTGGCACGCCATACTGGCTAACGTTATTGATATGCCATTCTAGATTAGCAAAACCGGCTTGTAGTCGCTCCATATCTGGCTGGTTGATATCGATATCTGACTCGATACCGCTGTTAGCCTTAAGTGCTTTAAGCGTCACGACAACAACCGACGCACTTGGTGCATAACCAGACTCTCTGACTTTAATATTACTGAACTTTTCAAAGCCCATATCGGAGCCAAAGCCCGCTTCGGTGACGACAACATCAGCCAACTTGGCCGCAATCGTATCGGCAATAATCGAAGAGTTACCATGGGCGATATTGGCAAAAGGACCCGCATGAATAAAGCAAGGATCGCCAGATAAGGTTTGCATCAAAGTCGGCTCAATCGCATCAATCATAATCACCGTCATTGCACCAGCAACACCTAAGTTCTCTGCGGTAATCGGCTCACCTTGAGTGTTAAGTGCTAATACTAAACGGCCAATACGCTGTCGAAGATCTTTTAGATCTTGGCTTAACGCCAAGATAGCCATCAGCTCTGATGCCGCTGTAATATCAAATCCAGACTCATGCACTGGGCCATTCATCGCGCCATAGCCTACTTTTATCTGTCGTAGGCTACGCTCATTGTGATCCACCACTCGGCGCCAGAGGATATTATCCGCATCGATATTGAGCGCCGGTAAGCCTGACTCTTTAGTAAAGTCAGCGGCGCCTAAACGAGTTTCATGGAATAAACGCGCATCGATTGCTGCCGCAGCTAAGTTATGGGCGCTACTCACGGCATGGATATCACCGGTCAAGTGCAGGTTCAATTCTTCCATAGGTACGACTTGTGCAAAACCGCCACCTGCAGCGCCACCTTTAGTACCAAAAACCGGTCCCATGCTCGGCTGACGAATACAGGCACAAGCTTTAACACCATTGAGATTCATCGCTTGAGTGAGGCCAATTGTGGTCACGGTTTTACCTTCCCCAAAAGGTGTAGGCGTAACGGCTGTTACAATCACTAACTTGGCATTGGGTTTATCAGCTAACCTTTTAGCTACGGACAAGGAAACTTTAGCTTTGTTAACGCCACAAGGGGAAAACTCATCTGGGTTCAGTCCGAGATCGTTTGCGATCTTGGTGATGGGTAAACAGGTATGTTGGCTTGAAATTTCAATATCTGACTGCATGCTTATGGCTCCACAATCTATTATTATGTAGGGTAATTACCGCTGCAATATAGGTGATCTCTGATAGCTAGAAAATAACAATCCGATGTTATTTTAGCTTTTTGTAATCTACGTCAACAAACTGGTCATTTTTTTGTCGATTTAACGTTCAACTTTACAATATAAGGCTTTTTTATAATGCCAAAAATACCGTGTTTACATTAGATTTTAGCAACAAAAAAGGCGCTTTCAGCGCCTTTAATTATTCAACAATAAACGATTATAAAAAGGTAATTTCACCGCTTAAATGGGGACGACGGCCTTTTTGATCTCTCAATTCAAATACCGTTTTATCGTCCTGCTCCTCAGCTGAAAAGCTCACATTGCTTGGCATAAATAACGGTAGCTTAAATGCCACATCAATCTGGCAGGCGCGATCGCCAATATTAGGCATTAACTGTGCAATACAGCGCCCTTTTGACCACATGCCATGAGCCAATACACGATCAAAACCAAAGCGTTTAGACATCACGGGATGTAAGTGGATCAAATTATAGTCACCAGAGGCTTTAGCATAGCGACGACCTAAGTCTTCGGCTAAGCTCCAGCTTATTGGCTCTTGCCAAGTCATATCATTGGCTTTAGGTGGACGAATTCGCTTCGCCTTACCTTCGATGCGGTATAGATAAGTCGACAATGATTCCCAAACTAGCTCACTACCTACATACGCTTTAGAAACTAACTCGAACTCAAGGCCTGAGTCAGTCATACAACTCGTGGTTAACGCGCATTGAATTTCGAACTTTTCATCTACGCGAGCACTACGGTGCACAGTGATGCTGTTTTTTAAATGGATCATGCCAAGCAGTGGGAAGGTGATCGCTTCATGGGTAAAAATCACCGCATGTAATCGAAATGCCATCACATACAGATAGGTCGGCGGTAGCGTTTTACCGTCAAAATCAAAGCCACATACTTTCGCATATTGGACTACTTTATCTGGCGAAATCGATACATTCGGGCTCGTCACCTTGACCATCGGCAATGGCTGCTGGTCCCAACCGGGCTTGCGTCCAAAAAATATTTTGCGATAAAGGGTGAATAGCGAAGGCAACGCCTTTAAATCGATACAGTATTCTTTATTCAAACCGATAGAACCTTTTGCAGTAACACAGTGAGCCAAAACAAGCGGCTTATTATACATCAAAACTCCCAAACCCGATAATCGCCCTAACCGACCGGATTCGATACACCTTAGCTACAGGTTTGTTGCCAACAGTTTTTAGCCTTAACACCCAAAGGGAGCAAGTAAGATTGAACACTTTTTTGTCCTACTAAATGTCCGGCACCGACGATGACAAATAGTGGCTGTAATGTATTGGGCGATTGCATCAAGTCAACAATTCCCTGAGCCATCGTTTTATTGCGATCCCAGAGCATCTTCTCAACCATTTGCGTTTCACCGTCACGCAGCATCTCACCTTCCATGAGATCGGCAAGCTCTGTTTCATCGCCGCTACGCCACGCTGAAATTAATTTGAGCATATCAGAATCGGGAGCTTCAATAGCCTCTCTGACCATATTCCACTGCGTATCAGCGTCAAAAGAGGATAGCAGTTCAAATTGAAACTCCGTACTTTCTAACTCATAGACGGGTCGATTTCCAGCCTGACTCACTAACACCGAATCCACGCCATAAAGACCGCTATAGCCAAGTGCGGTATAACGCCCAATACTAAGCTGCATAGACTGTAACCAGGGGGCATAGTTTTCAATCGCGGTACAAAATTGCTGCTTATCTTGGCAATACTGAGTCAATACCTTCTCGGTCTGTGCATCTATCGGTATTTTCTCAGAGCCATATTTAGCCAACAATGCTGGCACATTCGCATCTCTCACATCGGCCTCGACAACTAGCGCCGCCGACTTTTGAAACGCCTGCTCAACTTGCTTTGCTAGTGGGAAAAAGCTCTGCTGGCCAATATGGATAGAGCCTAGAAGATAAGCGGTTTTACCTTGATAAGATATTTGATAAAACGGCGGTTTATCATCCGGTGCAGCTTGAATTGTTACTGACACAAATAACAGACTAAGCCCCAGTAGTGAGAATAAACGTCTAGCGACACTTGTTGCTATCATGCTTGCCCCTTATAATTCAGCAAAATTTAAAATTGAGAGGCTGTTATGCCACACACACAGGTTATCGAGCAACTAAAAGCCAGTTTGCAAACCGCCTACCGCCAAGCCATTGATGCAGATGCTAGACTGGACGAACTGAAAAAATCCGGTCACGTAAAGTTTGATGCCATCTTTAGTGAATCAGAAGGATTTACAACCACAAGCAACCGTTTCACGCCATATGTGCAAGAACTTGCTGCCGATATGGAAGGGTTTATTCAAGAGCCAGAGACGCTTGCAAAGGCGTTAGAAAGCTATATCCCAAAACTTGGCTTACTACTGCAAACCATGCTGGCGTTTAAATCAAACGCAAAATAGTTTATCTGCCCGCTTGTTATTAGGAGAGGGTGTTTTTTAGTGCTTGATTTAGCTTAAAAACAGCCTCTACTACTCCGCCCCAACGACCTGTCATATCAATGTAATACCTATGTCATAGACTCTTTCTTATAATCCATATTTGGCTGGGAAAGATGTCTGCAATTGATCTACAACATGAACTATCAAAGATCATCGATAATGAAAAAATTAAAGCGGTCTTTCAGCCCATATGCAATATAACGACTCACCAAATTCACGGCTTTGAAGCCTTAAGCCGAGGACCTGAGCATAGTCCACTATTTTCACCGGTTCCATTATTTAAGACCGCTGCCTACGAAGGACGTCTCTCAGAACTCGAAAGTTTATGCCGACGAATTTCCATTCAACAATTTAAACATACTCAACTTCCCGGCAAACTATTTTTAAATATTTCTCCTAAAGCACTTTTAGAGCCTAACCACGCCAAAGGCCTCACTCTGAGCCTAGTACAGGAATTAGGCTTACACCCATCCCAGGTGGTGATAGAGCTTTCAGAGCAGTATCCTGCCGATGATATCGATCTGTTAAAGTCCTGCTTAAACCACTATCGAAGCCAGGGGTTTCTGACTGCGATTGATGATCTAGGAGCAGGCTATTCAGGTTTAAGGCTATGGTCCGAACTGGCTCCAGATTATGTAAAAATTGATCGGCATTTTATTGAGTCGATAGACACCTCATCAGTAAAACAGGAGTTTGTTCGCTCCATCATCTCCCTTTGTCAAAATCTTAGTTGTAAGGTGATAGCCGAGGGGATAGAAACCCAATCAGAGTTAGCAGTGCTAAAGCAGCTAGGGATTGTTTATTGTCAGGGATTTTTACTCGGCAGACCAGAACCAACCCCCAACTGCCATATTCCATTTAGCCCCTCTATCGAACCCGTAATCCCCAGAGTGCGTTTTGCTGAATCGGCAGAAAGCCTGTCTAGCAAGGCTATAACCTGCCAGTTCGATAACAAACTCAAGCTAATTGGTGAGACATTTAACCAGTACTCAAACCTACAAGCCATCGTTGTGATGCGCGGCGAACAAGTGATTGGCATGGTACAAAGAAGTCAGGTAATCGAGCTGTTCAGCACTCCTTACGGACGGGCATTGCACGAACATAGAGCTGTAGATGAAGTGCTCACAACCGAGCTCATTAGTATTCAAGCCGAAATGCCCATTTCTCAAGTCAGCCAACGGCTGACTATGGAGTCGACCGATTTAGTGGTCCAGCAATTTATTATTCTCAAGCAAGGTAAGCTCTTAGGTATCGGCCATACCAAAGAGCTGTTAGCTAAAATCACTGAGCAAAAAATTGCAATCGCAAGGCATGCGAACCCACTAACCGGGTTACCTGGCAATATTCCGATCCAAGAAGAACTGCGAAGACTACGACTACAAAAAAAACGTTTTTATCTCGCCTACTTTGACCTGTCTCACTTTAAACCTTACAACGATATCTATGGCTTTTGTCGTGGTGATGAAGTGATTATGGAGGTTTCTCGGTTACTTTTATGCCAGCAAACAAGCAGTAACTTTATCGGCCACATAGGGGGCGATGACTTTGTGATAATCAGCACTTGTGTTGATATAGAGCGTCAGGCTAAAGAAATTATTGACGAGTTCGATACCGTAAAATCTTCTTTTTATTCAAAGCGACATTGGCAAGATAAGCAGATGCTGGCTGAAGATAGAAATGGTGTTCAGTGCTATCATGGGCTGATCTCACTCACGGCGGGTATACTTCCCCCCTCAATCACCTTTGGCTGCAATGAGCATCAACTGTCTCTTTACAGCGCTCAAGCAAAAAAACAGGCGAAGCAAGCTGAAAGCTCACTTAGCCTATTTACACAAGAAGCGGCAATGAGTTCGTAATACTGGCAGTTCACACTTAGCCGCAAAACTGCTTAACCAATTGAAATTTAATATTTTAATAATAAAACGCGTTAAAGGTTAGGCTTTACCGTTTTTTTAAGCCAGGAGGCTAACATTGTGTTTTCGTAGCGATAGGGCTTGTCATTCCTAGCATTAACCGAATACATAAAGTTCATATCTGTTAGCTTCTCGTCACCCGCCATAATCACTTTATCATCTTGTAGAATTTTGTAGCTGAAGGTAATACGTGGTGGATAGATATTTTTTACCACCCGAAGGTCGTGAGTAGTCGCGCCAAATGTGGGCCTAACGTCACCAGCTAAATCGAGATCGGTAACAACCATCTCTAGTTTCTGTTCAGGCTTGAGAACCTTCACCGCTTCCTTGTTTAAGCTTTTAGTCAGTTGTTCGAAGGTGCGTTTTTCAAAACGAGATTGAATTTCTCCGCTCGATCTTATGTCTCTAAAGCTGTTGGGATCTTGCCACTCAATTTTGACAACACCATCTTCAGTTATAGGGTTTTCAATCGCTTCATCTGCGGCCCAAGCAGAGCTAGATGCAAGTATCCCCGCGATCAGTATATGTTTAACCTTCATATGTGCCTCCACAGTCGAGCGTGACTGGATGATTAATAAGTAAACTATACAATGTAGCACCTGTACCTAAGCTTAATTCTGCACTTTACCGTTACCACGATAATATTAGTAGACAATGCGATAAGCCACTTTGTTGCGTTAATTGCAGTGTTCCCCTATTAAAGCATCATTTATCAGCTTATGATTTGCTTTGTTTGGCACAGCTCATAAGCTACAAAGACTAAGTATTAAGCTATTACAGTGCAATTACTACCAACCAGTTATTGGAAACGAGTCCATGCAGAAGTTCACTCCAATTTTGTTTGTCATAATATTATTTGCCGGCCTAGCTGCAGCCATTTTTAGTATCAACCAATCCGAGACATCAGAGTCTGAAACATGGTCAGCTTTTATCTATAAAAATGGATACAACTCTGGTAAATATGACAAGAAAGATGACTTTGACAGCTATCCAAGCTGTAAAGCATACGCTCAGCAAGCATCTGATAAACTGGGCGGTGTAGCCTGGGAGTGCGGCTTAAACTGTCGTTTTGATTCAATGCGTCAAGGCTTTCATTGTGAAACGATGACAAATGAATAGTATGTAATCCTGACGAATGAATAAAAGGTAATCCTTATTATCGAAGACTTTTAAACCTTGTTCTTCAATAAGTTCACTAAGACTTGCTTCTCAATAAGATCACTAGGATCACTAAGACCACTATCATTAGCCGTCTGACACACCTCCCCTTCTGCAAAACAACCTCCAGGCCTTAACTCGCACCTGAATTAGCACCTAGATTAGCAACTTAACATGTAAAAGCCGGTAGTTCGTTTTTTGTTCAGCCTGTGTACATGTTGCATTCGCTAACATACGTATCAAGTTAACACGCACCACAGAGGAATACTCGCAAGCTTGCCACTAATGCTAATAAGAGCAAATGTGCAGCTAAGAGCAAACGGTTCCTAAATTGGGTCATCTATTTAATTGTTTGGAGTCACTATGAACTATTCGAATATTACCAACATTCCGTTTTCTGGCCGCATGGCATTTATCGCTGCAATATTGATCTCTTTCAGCTTCATCGGCCAAGCCAGCGCAGAGGAGTTTACTGCCAAAGAGAAAGCAGCGATCGCAGGCCACTATGAAATCTTAGACCAACATCAAGCTAAGTCAGATCAAGCATTAGAGTCTAAGTTACAATCTGAGTTTGATGAGCAGGTGCAGGAGTCTGAACAGGAGTTTATGGAGTTAACTTGCACAGCTTACGGACTAGACTTCGACAGTGAAACTGAAGTTTGCTACGAGTAATAGCAATCGGTATTAGATTGAATCCCCAATAAAAACGAGGCCATGCCTCGTTTTTATTGCTGTTAGCGCCGACGAGATTGCTTTAGAAAGGAAATGCGGCACTCAATAGTGGATAAGCAGCCTTAAGCTGTTTTTTCTTATGAGAAAATTTCTTACCTGCTGGGTTAGCCTGGCCCGATGGCACATAAGGTAGCTCGTCATCGCTACGATCTTCATAAAGCTGGCCAGCAATAAGATCGTATTCATCGAGGAAAGGATAGGCAGAGCCATCTTTTTCAGGCCAAAGCGTTAGAGAGCCTAACGCATCAGGCGACTCAATCACTTTGTCGTACCAGTCTTTACCTAATGAAATTAAGAAGCAACGAAACTCAGCAAAGGCATACTCAGAATCACAGCCGGTAATAATATAAGCCGCGCCCCACACTGACCAAGAGTATGAACGACGCATCTGTTGACCAAATATCTTGTCAAAGTCACGCAACTCTTCATTCGTTAACGGGCTCAGCTTTTGCTTAAGCGCTTCTGCAAGTTCAGTTTGCTCTTGTTGTGGTGATGTTCGGGTGACTAATTCCCAAAACTCAGACTCTGTCATCGGATTCTCTAAAATTGTACGCTGTGATAGTCGCTATTCTATCGCATTACTCGCCATCTTAGCTAAACAATATCATTCATCGACTTGGCCAATTAACAACGCGCTGTAGACGCGGACAGCGGTTTTTCTTAAACTTCGAGCAACAAACCTATAAAAATATAACGGCTTGAAATATCCCATGACCAAACCTCACCCATTATTAGCCATTTTAATGTTTTTCTACGCTCTACTCGCAGTTGCCGCGCTCTGGCGAACCTTTACCACCCAAGCCTTCGATCTATTAACTTTAGGTGTTTTTCCTGTGCTTTATGGCTTAATCATGCGCCAATTTTGGGCCGGTGTGGTACTTAAAATCTACCTAGCCATTCAAACCGTTGCCTTACTTGCATTAGCAACCGCTGCCGTTATCGCCTACCAAATTACCCCTGAGGATGTAAAAGTCGTATATAACGGCCAGAATATTCCTATTATTGGCATCGTCATTGCTGCAATCATCGCTATGACATTCCAATACTGGGTCGCTTTTAGTGCAAAGACACGACAATACTTAAAGCCCAACCTTGTGAGTTAACAGCGCAATGACGAACAAGATCTCAGACTAAGCCAAGCACACAGCCTGTTACTTACTTGATAAGCAACAATGCTTAACGTACGTTAACGCCATAATAGCAATAAGATCGGTAATAAATTTATGAGTCATTTACAGCCCAGCGAACTATCAATCTTGCTGGTTGAGCCTTCAGATACCCAAAGAAAAATTATCAGCCAGCGCTTAATGCAAGAAGGTGTTAGCAACATACAAACAGCCACCACGCTTGCTGAAGCTCTGCATATTATCAACCGTCACCAGCCAGATCTTGTCGCCAGTGCCATGCACTTTGAAGACGGAACCGCTTTAGAATTACTGCAGCAACTTAAAGCATCGGTTCACTTTAACGAAATCCAATTTATGTTGGTTTCAAGTGAGTGTCGACGCGAGCAGTTAGAACACTATCGTCAATCGGGGGTCGTTGCGATATTGCCTAAACCTTTTTCTAGCGAACATTTAGGTAAGGCGCTCAATGCCACCATCGATCTACTAACTCATGATGAATTAGATTTAACTCATTTTGATGTACAAGATCTGCGAGTGTTAGTGGTCGATGACAGTAAAATGGCCCGTAATATTATTAAGCGTACTATTACCAATCTCGGCTTAAGGATGATCACTGAGGCCCAAGATGGCCAAGAAGCTATTGAGCTGATGCAACAGCAGATGTTTGATTTAGTGATTACCGATTACAACATGCCCAGCGTAGATGGTTTAGCCCTGACTCAGTTTATTCGTAACGACAGCCAACAATCCCATATTCCGATTTTAATGGTGTCATCTGAAGCGAATGAAACTCATTTAAGTAACGTGTCTCAAGCCGGAGTGAATGCGCTTTGCGACAAACCTTTTGAGCCCAATGTCGTCAAACAGATCCTTTATCAGCTGCTTGAAGAGTAAAAAACTGAGAAATTGCCCCTATTTTTGACTTTAATGCTTATTTCATGGGGTTAAAGCGCTTTTCAAATGCAAATGCTTGTGGCATGTTACATAACGCTACTAACAAATAAATCTACGGAAAGAAGAGACTATTCAAATGAATAAGACTGAACTTGTTGCAAAAATGGCTGAATCTGCAGAACTAACTAAAGCTGAAGCCGCTCGCGCCTTAAAATCTTTTGAAGAAACTGTTGCAGAAGCAATGAAGAATGGAGAGAAAATCTCTATCGTTGGTTTTGGCTCTTTTGAAACGACAGAACGCGCAGCGCGTACTGGCCGTAACCCACAGACAGGTAAAGAGATCCAAATCCCAGCAGCTACAGTTCCGAAGTTCAAAGCTGGTAAGACGCTTAAAGATAGCGTTAACTAAATCACTGTTTCCGCAGTTGATAACTAAACCTCCTTACGGGGGTTTTTTTATGCCTGTATCATTGCTCCCTCCTCTGCCCTATCACGGTGCTACCTGCCCCAGTTTGATTCAATCTAACTATCAGCATCGGAACCCACATATTTAACCAACTGTTTTAAATGACTAAAAACTTTGGCTTAGACTTTGCTAAATAAATTGTGAGCATAAAAAACACAATAATGTTTCTGCAAAGGGGAATAGAATGAACAAGTTACTAATTAACAGCACCGCAATCCTTCTTACATCACTACTGAGCACCACTGCACATGCCGCGGTGGAGGCCAATATAGGCGCCACTTCCAACTACCTATGGCGCGGTGTAACACAAACAGATGATGCTGTAGCCGTGCAAGGTGGAATCGATTACAGCCACGATTCAGGCTTCTATGCAGGTACTTGGGCATCGAATGTCGATTTTGGCGATGAGACGAGCTATGAAGTTGATTTTTATGCAGGCTTTGCGGGGACCATCGGCGATGAATTTGAGTATGACTTAAGCTACCTCTATTACGCTTACCCTGATGCCGATGCCAGTATAGACTTAGGCGAAATAACCGCAGCGGTGAGCTGGAGATGGATAGCCGTGAGTTACTCTCACTTAGTCAATGCTGGCAACGATGTAACCGCCGCAGATCTTGATAATACCGACATGGGTTACATTCAAACGACCCTGACTTATCCACTATCAGATACGCTATCGATCTCCGCTCATTATGGCTACTCTACAGGCGATGTCGTCACCGCTTGGTTTGACACTAACAACTATGCCGACTATTCCATTGCGCTGAGTAAAGATACCGATTTGGGCAGTGTCTCTTTTACTGTCAGTGACACAGATCTTAAAAATGACGACGCCAAGGTTTTACTCGGTTACAGCTACAGTTTTGCTCTATAACTCACTGCAATAAAGGCCATTTACTCATTAATTAAGAGTAAATGGCCAATAATGCGTAACCCCACAAGTGTTGCTTAATTTCATTAAGTAGCTAAAAACCATTCAAAATAATAAAAAAACAACTATAAATGTAATTTTGTTACATAGATCGCATATTTTTAAATCACACCCTGCTAAATTCCAAATTAAGCACTTACTAATAGGTTTAATCAAGTAAGCCAATGAGTGCAGACATTGTTTAGTTATTAACCCGATGGTATCGAGAGTATTCCCTTTTAACGCTATGCAAGCGATTCGGAACAATGGATACCTAGCTAAGAGGAATTCGTGATGGCTCAGACTATTGATTTTGTGCCCAACGATGTAGAGATGGAGGCGTATACAACGCCTAAAAATCAGCAAGCCGCTGACGAGTTAGCGCACAAAAAAGAGGTAAAAAAACGCCTCGAAGCCTACCTTGAAAGAGCGCAATTAAAACGTGATTTAAGTGAAGATGACTTTTGGGCATAGGCTTAAAATCATGTGATAAAAAAAGCTCCTGAGATATTCTCCAGGAGCTTTTTTAGTTTTTAAGCGCTCAATGAGCGACTATTTCGCTTTTTGTGATTCCAAATCAGTCTCACGCTTCTTCAGAAAATACTCTCTAGTTAACGCAAATACCACAGGGCTTAGCAGTGCTAAGGCAATCAAGTTAGGGATCGCCATCATAGCGTTGAGCGTATCAGCAAGTAGCCAGATAAACTCCAGTGAACTCACCGCACCTAATGGCACTACTAAGGTCCAAACAATTCTAAATGGCTTAATCGCTTTCACACCAAATAGGAACTGCACACACTTCTCACAGTAAAAGCTCCAACCTAAGATGGTCGTAAATGCAAATACCGTTAGTGCAATCGCCACCACATAGTTTCCAAGCGGGAATGCATGAGAAAAGGCAAACGAGGTCAACGCCGCGCCGTTTTCACCTGAGGTCCAAGCGCCCGATACGATAATGGCCAAACCCGTAATGCTACAGACAATCAAGGTATCAATAAATGTACCTAGCATCGCCACTAAACCTTGAGCAACTGGATTATTAGTTTGCGCCGCCGCATGCGCGATAGGCGCACTACCTAGACCAGCCTCATTGGAGAACACACCACGAGCAACACCAAAGCGAATCGCGGCCCAAACTGCTGCGCCGGCAAAGCCGCCTTGAGCCGCCACGGGGTTAAATGCGCTGTATAAAATCAACTCAATGGCTGCTGGGATCTCTGCGGCATAGACCACCAATACAGCAATACCTGCGGCAATATAAAATACTGTCATCATTGGTACTAATTTGCCTGCAACATCAGCAATGCGCTTAATGCCACCCATTAACACCGCACCAACCAATACCATAAGCACAACGCCGGTAACCCAATTAGGCACACCAAAGTTACTGCTAAGCGCATCGGCAACTGAATTAGCCTGCACAGTATTACCAATACCAAAACCTGCTAGCGAGCCAAACAGTGCAAAAGCAGTACCTAACCAGGCCCACTTCGAACCTAGACCATTTTTAATGTAATACATTGGGCCACCAACGTGGTTACCATTGTCATCCACTTCACGGTATTTAACCGCTAATACAGCTTCGGCAAACTTTGTTGCCATACCGACCAACGCCGTACACCACATCCAAAATAGTGCACCGGGTCCACCAATAAAAATCGCGGTGGCAACACCTGCAATATTACCTGTACCTATGGTGGCCGACAGAGAGGTCATTAAGGCATTAAAAGGGCTAATTTCCCCCTTCATGTTTTTATCTTTGTCAGGGATACGACCCGACCACAATAATTTAAAACCTGTGCCTAATTTTAGGATAGGCATCAAGCGCAAACCCACCGTTAAGAACAAGCCCACTCCCAGAATCATAACCAACATTGGTGTCCCCCAGACCACGCCGTTGACCATGCCTACAAAATCAGTAATAGCTTCCATTCAAACCTCGTCGATACAGAGAATTTATCGTTATTATTTATATTTATACTTATATTTATACTTATATTTAAAATCATGTATTTAGGGCTTTTTGATCTGTCATTTTTTATCTTGAATTAGATTAGCAAGATCAAAAGGTCCTAATAAAGCGAACGCTCACACCCAAAAGATAAAAACACTCAAACTTTCAAACAGAGTACAACGAATTGTTAACCTTTGGAAAGGCTGAAAAATAAACTAACGAGGTTTGCCGTAGCGCACAACGGCGCTACGACAATAATCGATTGTGGTCATTACTAGCTGTAGGAAGGCCTTTATCTAAGCTGTATTCGAGGTAATTTAAAGGAAATAACAAAGGTCACAAACAGCATGGCCGCCGAAATAAACAAGCAAGCAGACAACCCAGCCTCTTGATACACCCAACCCGATAGAATCGTGCCCAGTAACCTTCCAAGCGCATTAGCCATATAATAAAAGCCAATATCAAGCGATACACCATCATCGCTTGCATAGCTCACAATCAAGTAACTGTGCAGTGAAGAGTTGATGGCAAAGACGCCACCAAACACCATTAAGCCAGCAATAAGCGCGATTTGAGGGGCTACCCAGTCAGTAAAGAGCAGCACCGCGAGCACCAAGGTGACTAAGGTTAGTAACCCCGCCCAACGCGTGGCAACCTGTCCATCTGGCGTCGCCTTTCTTGCCGTTAAAGATGGCGCAATAGATTGAACCATGCCATAGCCAATAACCCACAGCGCAAGAAAAGCACCAACGCTACTGTGCTCCCAACCCAGTTGGCTGGCAAGAAACACAGGTAATGCAATCACAAACCACACGTCTCTAGCGGCGAACAGAAACAGCCGCGCGGCGGAAAGAATATTAACGCTCTCGCTCTTAGAAAATATCTGGGTAAATTTAGGCTTAGATTTCGCTTTGCCTAAATCAGCTTTCAATCTAACTATACTGCCAAGCCAAACGACACAAAGAGCCGCTGCCATAATGGCTATCGCCCCCGTAAAACCGGTAAGCGATAACAATAGCCCGCCAAGAAAAAAGCCAGCCCCTTTCAGGGCATTCTTAGAGCCTGTCAGCATCGCCACCCAACGATAAAGCTTATCTTCAGCATCTTTAGGCACTAAGGTTTTTATCGCACTCTTAGCACTCATCTTATTCAGATCTTTAGCGATCCCTGACAGCGCCTGCGCCGCCATCACCCAAGGCACTGTGAGCATCGCTGCTGGCAGCAATAACATACCTAGCGCGACAATTTGCAAACCTAAACCGATATTCATGGTGCGATTCAGCCCAAGCCTCGCCCCTAGCCAGCCGCCGACAAGGTTAGTGATCACACCAAAGATTTCATAAAACAGGAACAGCATAGCAATCGCCAACGGCGTGTAACCTAGGTCATAAAAGTGCAGCACCACCAACATACGCAAGGCACCATCGGTAAGGGTAAATGCCCAGTAGTTACCGGTGACCAATAGATATTGCTTAATGCTATCTGGCAAAGAACGATATTTAGCTAACACGCTTACCACCTTTAAAAAAGGAACTAGGATACGAGGACGTGGCTGCGCCACTACTAGAACGCTGCGCTGCTAGGAAAGCAAAGGCAAAAACTAAAACAGCAGGCTGACTCAGACTATCACCGTCTTAGCTTAAACCATCGCAGCTCTGCCCGGCTTTTCCTGCTTTTCCTAGAACCTAGAAGCGAAGCGCCCTACTTTTCCTAGCACCTAGCACCTAGCACCTTCTATTTAAGCCTGATCCGCTCGTCCGACCATAATCGCAAGCTCGGCGGTGCGATTGGCATAGCCCCACTCATTGTCATACCAGACATACAGTTTTACCTGAGTACCGTTAACGACCATAGTCGATGGTGCATCAATAATGCTTGAACGAGGGTCAGTTTTATAATCCACAGACACAAGTGGACGCTCTTCGTATCCTAATATACCTTTAAGCTCACCCTCTGCTGCCTCGCGTAATAACTGATTCACCTCAGCTTCTGTCGTATCGCGGTTTAACTCAAAGACACAGTCAGTTAGCGATGCATTAGCTAACGGTACGCGCACTGCATGGCCGTTAAGCTTTCCTTTAAGCTCAGGGAAGATATGGGTAATTGCCGTGGCGCTGCCAGTGGTGGTTGGAATAAGGCTTAAACCACAGGCTCGGGCACGACGCAGATCTTTATGGGGTGCATCCAAGATCGTTTGAGTATTAGTAATGTCATGAATCGTTGTCATTGAGCCATGCTTGATGCCTATTTTTTCATGGAGCACTTTGACTACTGGCGCTAAGCAGTTAGTGGTACACGACGCTGCAGTCACGATAGGGTGAATATCTTTATCATAAAGATCATGGTTCACACCCATTACCACATTCAATACACCTTCTTCTTTCACTGGCGCCGTCACAACCACTCTTTTAACACCTTGATCTAGATAAGCTTGCAATAACGCCTTGGTTTTCATCACCCCAGAGGCTTCAATAACCACATCACAGCCTGACCAGTCAGTATCAGCAATGGCTTTGTTACGTGTCGTTGCAATGCGACGTTCACCAATGTTAATAATGTCGCCATCAGCGGTGGCCTCTTCAGACCAACGACCATGTACAGAATCGAACGTTAACAAGTGCGCTAAGGTCGTGGCATCACCTGCAGGGTCGTTAATGTGTACAAACTCAACATTGCTATTATTCCAAGCCGATCTCAGTGCTAAACGCCCCATTCTACCGAAGCCGTTGATACCTATTTTGATTGTCATAGTCGTTTCTTAACCTGTTATTGAATGGTGTAAGGTATAGATCTTGTTCAAATTCTTGCGCGACTTTGCTCTTGCCTAACTTAATTGAGCTAGCCCAGAACTAGAATATTTTATTAAATTCTATCTATCTATCTTGGCAATATCACTCGAGCCTATCAATAGGCCCCATAACCCAAATTTACCTTGATGGCTCTGCAGCCTCATCATCAGCAAATAGGTGACGACTGCGATTAGCAATTGCCACGAGCGATAACATCACGGGTACTTCAACCAACACCCCGACAACTGTCGCAAGCGCGGCGCCCGAGTGCAGGCCAAACAGCGAGATGGCCACTGCAACTGCTAGCTCAAAAAAGTTAGAGGTGGCAATCATGCATGCTGGCGCAGCTATCTTATGGGTAAGCTTCATTTTTTTTGCCGCATAAAACGCAATAAAAAAGATGCCATAAGTCTGAATTAATAATGGTATCGCAATAAGTACAATGTTTTGAGGCTGGGCAATTATGGTTTCAGCTTGAAAACCAAACAGTAAAACAACGGTTGCCAGCAAGCCCACCATAGACCACGGCTTTAATGTCGCCACAAAGGTATTGAGCTTAGTGTCATCACCCTTTTGCTGCAGAAAATGCCTTGTTATAGCACCAGCCACTAAAGGCAAGACGACGTATAAACCCACAGAAGATAACAGTGTCGCCCAGGGGACTTGGATATCGCTCACCCCAAGTAGCAGCGCCGTAATCGGTGCAAATGCGACCACCATAATGAGATCGTTTACCGACACTTGCACTAAGGTGTAGTTAGGATCGCCTTTAGTCAGTTGACTCCACACGAATACCATAGCTGTACATGGTGCTACGCCTAGCAAGATCATACCTGCGATATATTCATTCGCAGTCTGAGGGTCAACCCAATCAACAAAAAACACCTTAAAGAATAACCAGCCCAATGCCGCCATAGTGAACGGCTTAATCAGCCAGTTGATCACCAGTGTCAGTACCAGACCTTTAGGGCTTTTACCTACATCTTTCACGGCAGAGAAATCGATTTGCACCATCATCGGGTAGATCATTACCCAAATAAGGACTGCTATCACTAAGTTGACATGGGCATACTCAAGCCCTGCAACCACAGCAAAGGTATCAGGGGTTAAATTACCAAGAAAAACACCCGCTAAAATAGCCAGCCCCACCCAAACACTTAAATAACGTTCAAAAATACCCATAATATTTGACCTAATAATAAAATTCTTACCCATACCAAGCTAAGTCAGTATTTGATGGTTAACAGCAGTTTTTAACTCTTTCTGGACGGTCACCCATCTGCATAAGATTGGCTAGATTACTGCCTATTAGCTCGGCCTGATCCTTAGCCAAAGTGTGTAATATGTCGTTAGCCCATGTTGGTAGTTCAGGGTTAATACAATAGAAAATCCACTGCCCCTGGCGCCTATCAACTAACAAACCCAGTTTACGTAACTGTGCTAAGTGTCGTGAGATCTTAGGCTGGATCTCATCAAGTGCGGTCATTAACTCACAAACACACAGCTCGGTTTCCGCTTGGATCAGCAGCAAGCTACGCAGTCTTGTGTCATCGGCCAACGCCTTAAAAAACTGTAAAGGTGTCATCATCATGTCTCTAATCAGCGGTTATGCACGAAACACCGTACATATGGAAAATAATATATATGTTTTTTCATATATTCAAGTTTTCATTTTTTATTTGAAATAAAAACAGCCATAAAAAAAGGCTTCCTATTGGAAACCTTTTTTGTGAGTCGATTGCAGCTAAGCCTAATACCGCAAGTAACGATAAGTATATTAGGCGTTAGGTATATGGGGTATTAGTTACCCGCGATCTTCATCTTATCCATTAAGATCCCGCCAGTGCGGATCGATGAGCGCAGATCTCTGTCTTTAGCCACTGCGACGATATTCTGGTACATATCTTTAAGGTTACCCGCAATGGTGATCTCTTCTACTGGGTACAGAATAACGCCGTTCTCAACATAGAAACCTGCCGCACCACGAGAGTAATCACCCGTAACGGTATTCACCCCTTGGCCCATCACTTCAGTCACGATAAGACCAGTGCCCATCTCTTTAACCAACTGGTCAAAAGTTTGCCCTGTGGTTGATAAGGTCCAGTTATAGATACCGCCCGCATGGCCAGTATTGGTCAACCCAAGCTTTCGCGCCGAGTAACTGGTTAATAGGTAGGTTGCTAAGCGCCCATTGTCGATAATATCGCGCGCCTGAGTGGCAACGCCTTCACTATCGTATGCCGAGCTTGCTAAAGCACCGACCATTAATGGGTCTTCATGAATGCTAAACCAATCTGGGAACACTTGTGTATCGATAGCGTCTAGCAGGAAGCTCGACTTACGGTATAAGCTGCCACCACTGATAGCGCCAACTAAGTGCCCCATCAAGCCTGTAGCTATTTCAGGTGAAAACAGCACCGGAAGCTGAGTGGTTGCGATTTTACGTCCACCTAATCGGCCAGCCGTTTTTTCAGCCGCTTTCTTACCGATAATTTCTGGTGCCGTCATCTCGCTAAATTTGCGAGCGACGGTATAGTCATAGTCGCGCTGCATACTGCCTTCAAGCTCACCAATAGCTACACAACTTAGGCTGTAACGTGAGCTGCAATAACCATGCAAAAATCCATGGCTATTGCCATACACTTTAACGCTAGAGTGGGCATTTGCACTCGCACCATCAGACGTTTTCACTCGCTTATCGGTGTCTAATGCCGCTTCTTCGGCTAATACCGCAAGGCGAGTTAACTCCTCTGGAGAGATATCTTCTGGGTGGTACAGATCAAGATCGGGGAACCGAGTCGCCATTAATGACTTTTCAGCCAAACCATTAAATGGATCAGCAGAGGTAAAGCGAGCAATATCATCAGCCGCTTTCACCGCTCGCTGAATCGCAGCTTGACTTAAATCTGAAGTCGATGAGCTACCCTTGCATCCATCTCTAAAAACGGTAATGCCCAGAGCGCCATCTTTATTAAACTCAACGGTTTCAACTTCTTTCATTCGCGTTGAAACAGACAAACCTTGTTGCTTACTGATCGCAACTTCTGCACCAGAAGTGCCTAATGTTTTTGCATATTCCAGCGCCATCGAAACGGCATCTTTCAAGGAATCCAATTCAATATCAATGCTAGGTGAAGACACAGATCTACTCTTTATTTGTCGGCAATAGCGATAGCATAACAAACCCAAAACCCAATCACATTAAATAATCCTGCCATGTGAGGCTCAATCGCTCGCTTCTCAAGAATAAAAATATCGACTAAATGAACTAAGAAAGGTCTACAGCCTCAAAAATAGGAAAGGAAATAAGCAAGTTTAGATGTTATTATTAGCACAGAATTTGTAAGAGATTGTAGATATGAAGATTGTCGGTGACTCAGAACACTTCCACCAGCCCTATGACAAAGATGAGAACTACGAAAGTAGAGCGGACGCTAAACGCGAAATCGCTATCTATCAAGAATATGGCAATAGATTAGTTGCACTTAGTAAGACCCAAGTACAGAAGCTAAATCTTGATGAAACGCTTTATGATAATATTTTGAAAGCCAAAACAATCAAAATTAATACCGAAGCGCACCGTCGTCACATTCAGTACATTGGTAAACTAATGCGTTATGTTGATCTCGAAGAGTTAGATGTCGCGATTAAGAACGTGCTGAACCAAAACAGCAACGAAAGTGCTAAAACCAATATGGCTGATAAGACGCGTGATCAGCTACTCGCTGAAGGCGACTCAGCGGTACAAGCCTTAATTGAGCAGCACCCTGAATTTGATAGACAAAAACTTCGTCAGTACATTCGTCAGACTAAAAAAGAGCTAACGAAAAACCCTGATATTGAAGCGTCAAAGACAGCGAAAGAATTAAGTAAATATTTACGTAACGAGATCAAAGATTAATCGTTACATATATAGACATCATCGCTATATAGCTACACAATAGCTCCCTTAGTATTAACCATACTTAGGGAGCTTTTTTATGGGGCTATTTTTAGGCTTATACTGCAGAGCGCGCCTTTGATTGGTTAATATAAGTTACCCATCGGTACTATATTCAGCAAAAATTTGTAGCAAAAGGAATATGCAAATGCGCCTGACCGCAAAACTGGCTACCCTCCCTCTGTCTTTAATGTGTCTTTCTTTACTCGGTGGCTGTAATGGTGCATCGGATGACAATAGTGATACCGACAATGGTGGTACCTACAGCCTCTCTCTAAGTTATAAGACCGTTGTTGATGGCGCCTGTGCCGAGCCAACCAATTCATTGAGTTTTGCCGCTAATAGCGCTTTTTGCGCCGTTGCGCATCTTAAGCAAGATAATCGCGACCGTAGTGGCCAGCTCATCTCTTTCTCAGCAACCTTTGGCGAGCTTTCTGTTACCAACAAGCTAACTAACTCCAATGGACAAGCCGAAATCATCGTCAGTAACTCCGCAGGTGCAGAAGGCGCGGGAACATTAACCGCAAGCTTCACTGAAGGTGAAAGCAGCGCCAACGCCAACCGCAACTTTGAGTTCACTTCGACAACTGCGCCATCAGAGCCTAAATTCAGCCTAAATAGCGCCATTATCAACGGCACTGCCGTTGTGACCCAGTTTAAGGCGGGTGAAACCGTACAACTGCAAGCTACATTCATCAATGAGCAGGGCCAAGGAGTCGCTGGTAAGTTAGCTAGCTTTACCGCAGGCAGCGCCAGTCTTAATCCAAGCTCTGCCCTCACGAAAGAAAATGGTATTGCCCAAGTCAGCTACACCCCCAGTGACACAGAACTTGGCGCCGCCAACTTATCTGTAACCTTAGATGATGACGGTAAAACTTATCAAAGCTCAGGTCTGTATGAAGTACTAGCAAAAGATGCGGTCAGTGAAGACGGTATTATCGTTATCGGTCACTTCTCAGCAGGCGGGAGCACATTTACAGAAAATGAACTCGCCACGACCCTGCCACTTGAAGCAGGTAAGTATATTGTTAGTGCCGGCGGTACATTTGGGGTGACTGCTGATGTAGCGACCAAAAACGATGATGGCACCTACACCCGGTTGCAAACACCCACCAGCGTCAGCTTTAGCTCTAGCTGCGTACTCAGTAACGATGCCAGTATCGACTCACCCGTCACCACTTTATCGGGCGCTGCCAGCTCAACGTTCCAAAACACGAGCTGTAGCGGCAATAGCCAGCGTAACGACCAAATTATCGCATCAGTTGTTGCGGGTAACCAAACCCTAACAGCAGAGCTCGATTTTTCACTGGAAAGCCAAACCTTAGCTAATTTGAGCTTTATCTCTGCTGAGCCGACATCAATTCGCATTAAAGGTGCTGGCGGCACTGGTTCGAGTGAATCATCACTTATCACCTTTAAAGTGGCTGATGCTAATGGCCAACCTATTGCCCAGCAAAACGTGGATTTCTCGCTAGATACCACAGTTGGCAATATTACGTTCGCTAATGATAGTAATACCACCAGCAATACCAGTAACTCAGCCGGTCTGGTTAGCGCTACTGTACTGTCTGGCACCATGCCGACACCTGTGCGTGTGCTAGCTACAGCTAAAAACAGCGATGACGGTTCTGTAACGACACAATCTGAGCAGCTCACCATCAATACCGGTTTACCACAGCAGTTAGGCTTTAGTTTATCAAGCAGCATACTTAATCCAGAAGCGGGTGATCACAATGGTGAGACAGCCTCTATTACGGCTTACGCATCAGACAGCTTTGGTAACCCAGCGCCGAATGACACCACCATTAACTTTACAGCCGAAGGTGGTCAAATTGAGCCAAGCTGCGTAACAGTAAATGGCAGTTGTAGCGTTGAATGGACGTCAACTAGCCCACGCGTACCCGATCATCGCATCACAGTGCTGGCTTATGCCTTAGGTCATGAAACCTTTTTCGATACTAACGGTAATAATATCTTTGATAATGATGATGGTAACGCCGTAGCACTAGCGTGCTTAAATGCGAATGGCGATGCAGTTGCTTGTTCAGGAAACGGTATGGATATTGAAACCTACCACCCTCAAGGGTTTAGCGATTTAGGTGATGCATTCCGTGATGATAATGAAGATGGTGAATGGGATGCTAAAGGTATCAATCCAGCTGAACCCTACTTTAATACGGCATCAAAAGACGAATACCAACCTGCCGACAAAGTATTCAACGGTCCACAATGTACTGGTAGTAAATGCGGTGAAAATCAAGCCAATAAAACCTATATCCGCAAAGCATTAGTGATGACCATGTCTGGCTCTACTGCGCATTTTGAAATAACCCAAGATGGAGTTGTTATCTACACCAGTGGTCAACAAGCCCTGACTCCAACAGCAATTCCAGCTGGCGCAACATCAACATTTGCAGTGCGCTTCTTCGATAGCGCGAATCAAATTATGCCATTTGGCACCACTCTGACGACTACGGCCAGTGAAGGTGAATTAGATGCTTCAAACTATGAAGTCCCCAACACCAATAGCATTGGTGGCACTACAACCAGCTTCACTCTGACCAATGATATCGATCCTGCAAGCACAGGCGAAGCCGCCAAGAGCAGCTCTATTTCTATCGATGTAGAAACTCCTAAAGCAGTAAAGTCAGGCATATCATTAACTGTTGAGTTAAGCGGCACCTAAAAACCAGCCACTTTCAACACACAAATAAAAAGCCCGCTGTAACTTAAGTTACAGCGGGCTTTTTATTTACCAGTAGTTCGTCGATTCTATCAACTAATTGCAATTTAATTAAATACACGATGAATCTTACAGTCCAATGAAGATCAGCTTGGTATTGAGGGAGTAAGTCTCTGCAGCATAAATGCTACGGTTAAGCCCTCATTGATGAGTTCACGGCGTCTTGCGGAGTCAATATCAAGATGAGCCGTTAATTAATGCGATGCTAATAATCAGAATTAACATCGCATCCAAATTAACAGCGTACTCAAATTAACCTAGAGCTAAGCTGCCCGCTTTAACCGCTTAGATGCGCCCCAATAAGCCAAGCCAAAGTAAACCGCTACCATAGCCCATAACTGTAACCACTGCGGCATAATGCTCTGCCACGATGCGCCCATTTGATTTAGCTCTAACATGGCCATAATCGCGGGAACCGCTGGCACAACTTGTGATACTGCTACAACTGCCTCAGGAATAAGTGCTGTTGGCCACACAAAGCCAGAAACAAACAGGATAGGCATAGAAACCAATAGTAATACTTGAGTCGGTAAATCCCGCCGAGTAAACAAACTACTAAAGGCGATGCCTGCCGCACACGTTGCCAATAAAAAAGGTAACATCAGCAGAGCGACTTTCCCCAAACTTGCCTGTAAGCTAACGTCATACCAATAGTAACAGTAACCAACGTAGTAACTGCTTAATAAGGTATAAATCAACATAAAGGCGACCATACGGCCACAGATAAGTTTAAGCGGACTAACCTCGCGCCAATAGCCTTGTTGCTTCCATTGGCTTGCGCCCAAAATACCTATGCCAATCAGCAACGTCTGGTGCAATATTAATAAGAACAATCCCGGTACCACATAAGGCGTATAACCTAAACTGGGGTTAAAAGCTGGAATACTATTGAGTTTGACCACATTAAGGCTCTGTTTTACCGCTGTAGCATTCCCCCCTTTCGCTAATAACCCCATACGCTGAATATCTTTGCTGATATCTAAACCTGCCGAGACCAAACCTTCAACGACGGCGGAGTAGATCAAGAAGTAACTGGCATCACCGCCGTAGCTTAAGGTAACCCCCTTGCCTAATAACAGATCTTGCCTAAAGTCAGCGGGGATCACGAGCAAACCATGGGCCCGGCCAGTTTCAATCCAGCGCTTAGCCTCATCGATTGAGCCCACCTCTGCTATCACCTCAATTTTAGGGCTAGCATTAGCATCACGGATAAGTTTCCGGCTGAGTGATGAGTGGTCATGATCGATCACCACCACTTGCTGCTCTGTCGGAACTTCATTGAGATAAGGCAAAGGGTAAAGAATCGAGTAAAACAGCACACCACCAAAAACAGTAATAACAATGGTTTTATCGGCAAGAACCGCTTTTAACTCTGACCAAATAAGCGCTAAGAAGCTCATGTTATTGATCCTTAACCGTAGCGATTAGCACTGGATCTTCAGTCACAGAAAAATCTCTTTTCGCCAAGATGCTGATTGGAATAAGTAACAACAGGAATCCCCAATAACTGGTCATTTGCGATAAACTCGCCATCAAGCCTTGGCCATAACTTACCACCGCAATATGAGTTTCAATATAATGGCTGGTGGGCATAATCACTCGCCACCACTGAGCAAGGGCGGGCATCTCATGCACGGGGAATGTCACCCCCATAAAGGCAAAAGCGGGGGCAAACATTGCGGTACAAAAGCTAATAACTCGGGCGCTGTCTTGTAGGGCAAAAAAGATGGTTAACACCATTAACCACACCGCTAATAACATCACCGTTTGAGCGAGCAATATCACTGCAATACTGCCGGCGATGGGTAACTCTAGAAAAAGATAGACAAGGGCTAAGATAAAGCTACCGTGGAGCAATACTAGCGGGGTGTAAAATAACACCTTTGCCCCTATCACTTTCCATAGTCCAAGCTCTGACCATTGCTCAGTCGTATTCCAACGAAGCTCACGGTTAAGACTGTTAGCAAAGACCATCATCGCCAACAACTGCAGTAGCGCAATAAGCACTGGAGGCACAAGGAAACCTACATAGTTGGTATTGCGGTTAAACAATGCCGTAGTCTGAGCGCTGATTGGGCTTAAGTTAACCGCAACCTGCTCCATAGGCACACCTGCCGCGAGCATTTTGAGCTCACCTAACGGCTTAAGCCCCTCTGCCATCGTCGCCATTAATTGGCTCGATAATAATTTTCCGACCAGCAAAAACTGGCTGTTATAACGGATATCGATAATGGGTGTTTTTGCTGTCAGCAGATCACGATTGAGCCCGTAAGGCAGCACAAGTAAGGCATAAACCTCCCCCTGCTTCATCGCCTCAACCGCGCTCGGTAAGCCTGCATAACTAATTGGCTTAGTGACGGGGTTAGCTTGTAGTTGACGCGCTAAGGCCCGGCTAACTTGGCTATTGTCTAAATCAACCACTGCAACCGGTAACTGCCTTGGCAAGCCTGCACTAAACAGCAACCACAGCCCAATAATACTCAGCAGCGGAATATAGCTTATCAACGCCAACTGCCATGGATCATCTTGCAGAGCTGAGAACTCTCTTTTGAGTGCCTTAATCAAAGACTTAACCTCTTATCCGTTCCAGCTAACCTATAAGGTGAAAAGCACCGACATCCCAACCCTTAGATCTTTTATCGTCTCATTCGGGCGCAGCTCCACTTCGAATGTACGCATATCAAAGTCATGACCACTTTCTGTGGCTCGCCAAGTTGCGAAATCGCCCATTACCGCAATATTGGTTACGGTAAACTCAACATCTCGCTCAAGCGCCGGAATCGTCAGTTTTAGCACATCACCTTGTTTAAACTGTTTAAGTAGATCTTCTCGTACCTGGAATACCGCCCAAGCATCTTTCATATCGATCAAACTGACGACAGGAAAGCCACTGGGTGCTAACTCGCCCGCTTGGAGCAAGACTTCGCTAATTTCACCATTTTTTGGAGAGCGCATTTGACTATCAAGCAAGATTGCAGAGACTTCATTCACTGCACCTTCAGCCATTCGCGTATTACCTGCTGCAGCCGCTTTAGTTTCAACTCGCGCACCTTCATCAGTCATCTGGTACATAGCCAGTGCCGCTTGCTCGGTATATTTGGCCGCTTGCCACTGAGTAAAGGCTTCATCTCGCTTCTGTCTTGCCAGTACCCCTTCGTTGAACAGCACTTCTAAGCGCTCATAGGTCGTGCGATATAACTTGGCTGCCGCTTGCGCTTTTAACCACTCTTCTCTTGCGGCTGAAATTTGCTGCTTACGCGCACCATTGTCAGCCTCTTTTTGCATAGCAACTGCGGCATCACGTCCGCCCTCTGCTTGCATCAATTTAGCTTTTAACTCTGGGCTATTGATAGCGAAAAGCAGGTCTCCCTCGGTCACAAGATCACCTCGTCTTACTAACACCTCTTCAACTCGACCAGGGACTTTTGAGGAAACGTTATATTCGCGCGCCTCTATCTGCCCTTGTAGTAGCTGTGGTTTCGGTGTGTAAGCAAGGATTAAGCCGTATACCAAGGCACCTATTAATACGATAAATGCCGCGGCGGCTAAGATACGGTTAGTGCGCATTGGTGTCCCCTTGCTTAATACTTCTTCCAATAAATTCATCTAGCTGACCGCTTATCGCCATCAGTCTTGCATAGGATTGAACGTAGCGATATTGCGCGCCCAACTGTTGGGTCGCAACCGCATTGAGCTTAAGCTCTGCGTCCACTTTTTCGATTGAGGTTGATAACCCCTGCTTAAACGCAATGTCTCTAAGACGTTTATTCTCTTCAGCCAAGCTCATTGAAGTGTTTAACGACACCACCTCTTCTTGTGCCTGTAGCAACTGGCGATAGCTCTGGTCGAGTAATAAGTTCAAATCCTGTTGAGTCTGCGCTTTGGTATATCTAGCCTGTAGTAGTGCGCTCTTAGCAGCCTCGACTTTTCCGCTGCGTCCGTCTCGGCTCAATAAAGGCACGCTGACCCCGATGCCTAGCATCCAGTCTGGTTCTATCTGTGAAAACAAACTGTCGTCTTCATAAAGAGTGTAATTACCGTATAAAAATACCGTTGGTAAGTAGCTGCCCTTCTCTACATCAACCAACCCCTGTGCTTGCGCTTCTTTCGCTTCAAGCAGCTTTAAAGCTGGATGTTGATTAAGGGTCAACTGGGTTAACTGCGGCAAAGAGGGTGATTGGTGCAACATAAATAGTGGCGAGGTGGTATCCACTTTTCGCTCATGCAGCATCATAGATAAGGCGATCATTGCCATCTCTGACTGACGCTTAGCACGGCCATAATTCACCCGAGCATTTTCAAGTGCAACTTGCGCATTAAGGCGCTCGACCTTGGCAATCTGGCCTTGCTGCTCAAGTTTCTCAGCATGTGATGCATGCAAGGTCAGCGAATCAACTAACTCAGATTGCGTACTGGTTAGGGCTTCGGTAACCGCAACGGCATAATAGCGATCGACTAATTGTAGAAATAGATCGCGAGTAGTCAGTTTGAGCTCTTGCTCTTTCTCGGCAACTTCAGCTTCATGAATGGCCTGTGCTGCCGTGATCTTACCGCCAGTGTAGATAGGCCACATGGCCTGTAGGCTTGAGCGGAAAATATCTTGTTCGGTGAAAGGAGTGACAAATAACGAGCCTGGAATACCCGCAAGCGCACCGCCAAGAGCCGGAGGCAATGTGGCAGGGTCAAGAGATGCAAGAGGATTAAGATCGCGCAGATCTAGCTCTATCGGTTTTTCCAAGCGAGTATAGCTGCCCCTTAAGTCGATAGAAGGCAGGTTCATATCTTCACCCGCTCTTCGTTCAGCTTCAGCGCGGTTAACTTCTTGAGCCCCCGCCTGGAGCTTATCGCTGACCTTAATTAGCTGTTGCCACGCCTCGTCAAAGGCCATGGTTTTAGCTTGGGCCGTTAGCGGCAACACTAGCAAAAGAGCACACAGCGAACGTTTCATTAGCACCTCTAGAGTATTTACTCTATTTTTAATGGGTCGATACTATCATTGCATCATCTTGCCTGCTAGGACTTAGTCGATTATTTACTCGCTAAATCCTAGCTTATGAACTTTTATGCGGTGCCACCAACGGTCAACTTGTCTAACTTCAGTGTCGGCTGGCCAACACCAACAGGAACACTTTGACCATCTTTACCACATACGCCCACGCCTTTATCCAGCGCTAAATCGTTACCAACCATTGAGATCTGGCTCATCGACTCAGGACCATTACCAATTAAGGTTGCGCCCTTAATGGCTTGGGTGATTTCACCATTTTCAATGAGATAGGCTTCTGATGCCGAGAACACAAACTTACCCGAGGTAATATCCACCTGGCCGCCACCAAAGTTAGGCGCGTAGACCCCTTTCTTAACCGATTTAATGATTTCGGCAGGATCTGACTCACCCGCTTCCATATATGTATTTGTCATACGTGGCATAGGCAGATGTGCATATGACTCGCGGCGACCATTACCGGTTGACTGCTCGCCCATTAGGCGCGCATTAAGTTTGTCCTGCATGTAGCCTTTTAAGATCCCGTCCTCAATCAACACAGTCTTTTGAGTCGGCACCCCTTCGTCATCAATACTCAGTGAACCACGGCGATTAGTCATAGTGCCATCATCGACTACCGTTACTAATTCTGACGCCACTTGCTGGCCCACTTTGCCACTGAAGGCACTGCTACCCTTGCGGTTAAAGTCACCTTCAAGGCCATGGCCCACAGCCTCGTGCAATAACACGCCAGGCCAACCTGCGCCAAGTACCACAGGCATCTCGCCTGCTGGCGCATCAACTGCGTGCAGGTTTACCTGAGCTTGACGTACCGCTTCTCGAGCAAAGCCAAAGCAATAAGGTAAGCCGTCGCTATCATCTTCTAAAAGCACGCTGTAATCATGACGTCCACCGCCACCAGAGCCTCCGCGCTCGCGCTTGCCGTTCTCTTCTAAAATAACGCTGCAGTTAAAGCGCACTAACGGGCGAATATCAGCAGCAAGAGTACCGTCACTCGCTGCCACTAAAATTTCTTCGTGAACACCAGACAGGCTCACTACAACTTGAATAATACGGCTATCTAAGCTGCGGATATAGGCATCAGCTTGCTTAAGCAGCTCAATCTTTTTCACTTCTTCCATCGCAGCAATCGGATCGGAACTGATATACAGCGCCTTACTCTGTTGCTGCTGCCAAGCGTTAACTTGAGCATTACCGCCCGATGTCGCGATTCCACGCGCCGCGGTTGCCGCCGCTTCTAATGCTGCAGGTGTAATTTCATCGGCATAGGCGAAACCGGTTTTTTCACCACTAATAGCACGAACACCTACACCTCGTTCAATATGAAAACTGCCGTCTTTAACAATGCCGTCTTCTAATACCCAAGACTCGTGACGACTACCTTGAAAATAAAGATCTGAGAAATCAATTTGATGTTCATGAATACGCTTTAAATAGCTTTGTAGATCATCGATTGCTAGCCCATCTTGTAATAAGCTTTGTCCAACTTGGGTTAAAAATGACATCTATTCTCTCTTTATATTAATTCGATAAAATACGTCGGCAAACCGAATCTCGCTCACAGCAAGTTTCTGTTCGCCCTAAATTTATTGAGCTATTTAAGCTGTGGTGACACAAATCGATTATGGGCCATCACCGGCATTTTTGCCCGAAGCGCTTGCAAGCCTTGCAGATCAACCTCAGCTTGAACCCAGCCAGTCCCTTGTGCTTTTTGGGCAAGGATCTCTCCCCAGGGACTGACTATCATACTTTGCCCCCAGGTCTCTCGGCTACCCTGATTATGTTGTCCCCACTGCGCAGCACCTAAGACAAAACATTGGGTTTCGATAGCTCGAGCCTGTAACAGCACCTGCCAATGAGCTTCACCAGTGACTTTGGTGAATGCCGCTGGCACAGCAATAAGCTCGGCTCCCGCCTCTCGCATCGCTCTAAACAGATCGGGAAAACGAAGATCATAACAGATCACTAATCCTAACTTACCCACTGGCGTATCAACCACGCTAATGTGCTTGCCTGGACAAAACGCATCACTTTCTCGATATTGCTTAGTGCCATCAGTCACCTCAACATCGAACAGATGCAACTTATCGTATTGGCCTAAGACACTGCCATCGACATCAAACACATAGCAGCGATTATAAACGCGATCATCTTCGGCTAAAATCGGGATACTGCCCGCAACCATAACGACCCTATATTGCGCCGCTAGCTTAGCTAAATCTTGCTTGAGTTTGCTATCTTCAGCAGGCATCGCATACTGCAGTTGCTGACTTTCTTCGCCGCCAAACAACAGGCAACACTCAGGCAATACCACCAACTGTGATTCATTGGCCTTTTGAGGTAATGATTTAAGCTGCGACTCGATAAACTGTAGATTCTCGGATACGCTGCGACTGCTTTGACATTGCAGTAGGCTGACTTGCATCTAACTCTCCCTGTTGGCGGCTATCTGACTCAAACAAACTGCCGTTCGATAAATCTTGCTGCGGTAAATCTGATGATTCGCCCTGCTCATCATGAGCGGTTTCAGGCTTGGATTCAATAACCTTAAGTGCTGGAAGCTTGATATCAGCCTTGCTGTTACTGTTGCTGGTATGCTTGTTAGTATTGGCAACCTCAGCGCTATTAAATTGAATATTTGGCGCTGTCACCGACGATAACTGGCTACCTGACGCCGTAACAGTACTTGCTGCAGCACTTTTCTGGTGGCTCCCCTCAACAGGAGCTGGGGTTTCAGTGACCCCAACTATTACTGCATTGGCTTCAGGCAATGTTTGCTGACCTTGAACATCCGACTGCGGTGATTGCTTGCGTAAAATAGACTCCGGAATTTCTATCTCTTTGCTCTTGCGCTCAAGCTCTTCAAGCTTAGGCTCTGACATAGTGCCCGTCAGTCTAAAGCGGATCTCTGAAATCACCTCAATCACAGGCTCAAGCACTTTAGTCAGTGCAAACGCCCCTAATCCAAATGTCCAGCCCGTGCTCAACAGCACGACAGTCGGAACACTCGATGCCAATTGCGGCACAAAGCGAATATCATAATTGAGGCTTTCGGTCATTAAATCGGTATAGCCACGCACTCGCATGTTTCCAGCAACGGCGTTCATCTCAGTGTCGGTCGTTTTAACCACGCCGTCATCAAGCTTTAGCGTACCGTTAAAGGAGTCAAAATAGAGCCCCTTACCAAAAACATCTGAAAAATCTAACGATAATTTGCGCAGCAAGGAGTCTAAGCTAAACAACGAGAAGATGCGTGCGCCTTTGTCGCTGACCTCAGATAAATGCCCTTTGCCTAACTCAAAACTGACGTCACCATTAAGCGTCTCTAACGAAAACGCATAAGGCGCCCCTGTCCATGAAATATCTGCGGTAACGGCTGTCGGTGCATTCTTAAGCCCGGGGTCGATCCCCAGTTTCTCTGACAGATAATCAAATTTTGTGGCATCCAAAGTTAACTTGAATGAGGTGAGGTTTTTGCCTTGATTCATATCCCAGTCACCACGGCCTTTTAGCTGCACGTTGGGCGTGGTAATTGAGACGGTTTGGATCTCATATGACGCTCCCTTAGGTGTTCCTTGCAGCACTAAGTGGCCTAACGACTTGCCATATAATGAAAAATTATCGACATCGATCGCCAATGGCGGCAAGTTAGCCATAATCGTATCAGACTTATAATGCGCATTTTCTTCTGTACGAGATTCTGGTGCCATATGGAACTTACTTGCGACGATCTTTAGTCCTTGATTAACCCAGTCCGGATAAAAGTCGAGACGACCATCAAACTGCTGCGAGTTAACATCGAATCGCCAGGCATGTTCAGTCGGCTCTGCGCTAAAGTGGAGGTCCGTCAGCGGTTGCCCCATAAGATTGAGATCATTTAAATCAGCATCAATTGATACCAAAGCAGGAAAGAAAGCTGCTTTGGTTGTCACGGACTCATCAGTCAACACGCTTGGCGCATCATCTTGACTGATATCGCTTTGACTAACCTCGCCTTGACTCACAAAGGCCTGCACAATCGGCAACCAAGGTGACAGCTCAGTCTTATCTAAATCGATCTGCAAGTGACCCTGGTGCTTACGTAACTTGTCTCCAGGCTTAAATAACCGCCCCAGTAACAAGTCATAATGCGCTAGCGCATTGCCTGAGTCAGCCCCAAAGCCACCCCAAAACTCCATCTGCTTATCTAGCTTAATGCCTAAAGAAGCTTGTTTATTATCACCAATTAACTCGGCAACTAAGTGCTTAGCTTCGCCTTTTGCCTTAGAAAAAGGCGCTGGTAAATTAAGCGCTGCGTCAATAAGATCGGTTTCGACTCGCGCTTGAATTCGGTAACCTATGGGATCGAAGATCAACCTCAAATCACCATTCCAATCAACTTGACCGTCATAATAATCGCTAAGGGGATTATGCAGCTCTGGTGGCAAATCGGCTAATTGCCACTGCCCAGCGAGATCGACGTTCACCCCATAGTTCTTATTCATGCTTTTGGTATTAAAGCTAAATTGTAGCGGCTGCTGATACATAACAGCGTTAAGGTTTGAGCCTGTGACCACATCATTGACAAACTGAAGCTGTCCGGTGACCTTATCGAGTTGGATCCCAGGTTCAGCCACGTAAACAGGCGTATCTTTAAAATTAACCGTCCCTTTAATCACCTCACTTTCACCATCGTAAAGTGGAATGCTGAGATCGATCTGCCCGGTAATATCACCACTTATCTGCACTACATCAAGCGTTGCTCCAACAGAATCAACTAACGGTGATTGTTGAATAACGGCATTAGCAGCTTCAGCCTTTGTCGCTAAGTCTACTTTCACTTGCAATAAGCTTCTGTCGCCCAGCGAAGGAATGCCGATATAAGCACCGTCCGCTTTAACATCTAATAACTGGCCTTGATTGACCCGAAGATCCATCGCATCATTTTCAAACAAGGCTGACAAGTTAAGCTGACTCACTGCAGGCCAGGTTGGCTGAAATTCAAAGTTAGCGTTTGTTAACGTAAAATCTGCCTGGAAAATACCATCGTGCTGAGCATAGGGGTAACGACTAAATGCACCATGCCACACTACAACCGCATCATCAGTGTTACCCGCTTTAAGCGCTTGAGTTAGGTAAGTAACCAGCTCGCTACTCATGCCATTTAACGGAAAATATTGATGCACGTTAGCCACATCATTAATATCTATGTTGGCGAGTAAGGCCATATGCACCGCATCGGCAAACTCAAAGCGTACGCCAGCATCAATGTCTAAGTCGGCATTACTAAAGTGTATCTTTGGTAAAGATAGCGATAAATCTGAGAAGTTAACATCACCACTAAATGCATCGCCTTTAAGCTGGATTGGCGCGGCAAAATCACCATTAAAGTCGAGGAGGTAGCTTTGTTCAGGCAGTGAAAATCTCAGCGTGTCATCAAGTATATTCGCTTTGACATCAATCGCAGCAACACCAGGAATGCCATCATAAGCAAGCCAAGCGACGCTATCGAGTTCAAGCGACACTTCAGGCTGTTTCAGCAGCTCACCCCAATGGGCGTTAATGTTTTTAATCTTGCCGGTTAGCTTTAATGCCTGCCAGGTATTTAGGCTATCGAGCTCTACACCGGGAATGAGCGGCAGCAAAGGCAATAACATATCCAGCGCCAGCTGATTTGCAGTCGCATCAATACCTTGCTCTGTTTTTTCGGCGACCAGCGATAATGAAGGCCAAGAGGATTCATTGGTTGAAAAATCAAGTCCATGACTTGTTAATGACCAACCTTGTGCTTTTGGCTGCCACAGGACTGCGCCAGAGTTAATGGTAAATTTCTGCGGTTTTTCATTAAGAAACCACTCTAACCAGCTAGGTTGAAACTCGACCGTTACTCCCTCAATGCTTCTATTTGCAAATCCAGCCCATGCCTGAAGATTAACAACGCCTTCCAGTGGCAGACTTGTTGTCATGTCATATGGATTAGGTTGTCTGGAGGCCCACTCGCCAATATCCAGTGAGCGCGCCGCTAAGTAGAACTGGCCCACTAAAGATTCTGGGCGATTACCATTACCCTTAATATCGACGCTTAATGCCAACTGCTCTACCTCTGAGGCATTTTCATCGAGTACAACCTTGCCTTCAGCTCGATGCCGGCCACTGGTATTGCGCCACTTCATATCTTTAATAAAGATGGGGCGATAATCATGCTCTTTGCTAAGCAACTGAAATCTAGCATCGGTAATTGAAAAGCGATCCAGTTGTTCTAATAACAACTTATAGATCCAATCCGTCTGCATTTGGGTGGTCGACTCGCGAGGCTCAAGCGCCTTTAAACGATCCAGATCTAAGGCGACATTTGCCCCATCGAAGATCACATCCTCGATTTGTGGTGACGCTGTGACTAACGACTGCCAAAAATCAAATTTCACATGCACTTGATTAAATAGCAGGGTGACAGGAAGGTTGTCCTGCGCGGGTAGAACGAAGTTTTTAACCGTTAATGCAGGGCCATATGCCTGCCATTCCGCAGCGAGGTTACCGATGTCCACTTTGACTTGATACTCAGACTCAACAAAACTGATCAGCTCCATACGGACCTGATCAAGTTGTGGTAACAAGCCCCTAAATAGACTGACCATAAGTGCAAACAGCACTAAAATGATGGCGAGAAATTGCCAGCAAAAACGAGTCAAATTAAAAGAGCGCTTTTTAGGTGCGCAAGTCTCTGATGACACTACATTATCACCACATCAAATTTGTTCTGTGCATACATAGGTTCGTTTTGCAGCCTCACTCGTTTACCGATGTAGACCTCCAATTCTCCCAGTAGATGACTCTCGTCACCTTTCAGACTCTGATAAACAGCAGGCGAGCAGTAAACCAAGAACTCATCAGCATCGTAGCCACGATTCAAACGAATGATCTCTCTGAAAATTTCGTAAGAGACAGTTTCAACCGTCTTTAAATTACCCGTGCCGAAACAAGCTGGACATTCACCGCACAATACATGCTCTAAGCTTTCACGAGTACGTTTACGGGTCATCTCCACTAGGCCTAAGCCAGAGAAACCACTGATATTGGTTTTCACTCTGTCTTTAGACAAAGCACTTTCTAAACTGGCTAGCACACGCTTTTTATGGTCGTTATTCATCATATCGATAAAGTCGATAATGATAATGCCGCCTAAATTACGCAGACGTAATTGACGTGCTATGGCATGGGTCGCTTCGAGGTTGGTATTAAAAATGGTTTCTGCAAGATTACGATGGCCAACAAACGCCCCCGTATTGATATCTACCGTGGTCATGGCTTCGGTTTGATCTATGATCAAGTAGCCGCCAGATTTAAGCTCGACTTTACGCCCCAAGGCGCGCTGCACTTCATTTTCGACATCATAAAGGTCAAAAATGGGGATAGGCCCATTGTAGTGCTCAAGCTTATCGGCGATCTCAGGCATGAACTCTTGCGCAAACTGCTGCAGCTCTTCATAAGTTTGCGCTGAGTCGACCTGAATTTGGTCCAGCTCAGTACCCACAAAATCGCGCACAATACGCACAGGTAGGGCGAGGTCTTGATACAATAAAGACACGCCACGGCGCTTGCGTCTCTCGCTAACTTTGGCCCACACACGTCTTAAAAAGCCCGCATCTTGCACGAGTTCATCTTCACCCGCGCTCTCAGCTGCGGTGCGAATAATAAAGCCGCCATCATCATCAACAAAGGGTTGTGTTATTTTTTTCAGGCGAGCCCGAATTTCTTCGGACTCAATGCGTTGCGACACACCCACATGGCTAGAGCCTGGCATAAACACCAGATAGCGAGAGGGTAAGGTGATATCTGTCGTTAATCGTGCGCCTTTGGTGCCTAGCGGATCTTTAACCACTTGCACCATGATGTCTTGCCCTTGCCTAACAAGCTCGGCAATGTCGCGCACCACAAAATTGCCTTTTTCAACATCGGCAACACATTCGGTATGCGGCACAATATCTGAGGCATGCAAAAATGCAGCCTTATCGAGGCCGATATCAACAAAAGCCGCCTGCATACCCGGTAGTACGCGGCTCACTTTACCTTTATAAATATTGCCAACTAAACCACGCTTCATGCGTCGTTCAATATGGACTTCTTGCAGCACACCATGCTCGACTAATGCAACTCGAGCTTCTGTTGGTGTTACATTGATTAAGAGCTCAGAGCCTATTTTTTTCTGCACTCGGCTTTGCGCGAATCGACTTCTACTCACAACTCACCCCACTTAGGGAAATAGCTAATTTAAAAAGGATTTGGCGTAGATCGTGATCTAGCTAAACGGAGGTAAAATACCGATTAGCCAGTTAAAGTCTGCAAAGAATGATGTTTTATAGCTTGGCAATTAAGGCCTATTTATTACGCTATTTTATGGCTATAAAATTTGCATCTCACACAATAACGCGCGGGTTTCTACCAAAGGTAACCCGACTACCGCGGAATAACTTCCCTCGATAGCTTCAACAAAACTTCCACCCAAACCTTGGATCCCGTATGCACCGGCTTTATCCATCGGCTCACCCGTTGCGATATAAGCTAAGATATCCGCCTGGGTTAGCTGGCAAAACTGCACCTTAGTTTTAACCAGGCGACTCACCGTCTTGGTGCCATCAGTTAACGCCACAGCGGTCATCACTTGATGCTGCAATCCTGACAGACTTGCCAATATTTGCGCCGCATCGGCTTCATCTTTTGGCTTGCCTAAAATGATGTCGCCTTGCACTACGATAGTGTCAGAACCTAACACTACAGCCTGGTTATCGGCGCCACTTTCCGCCCTATATAGCGCTAATCCTGCGAGTGCTTTCTCTTCAGCAAGTCTTAACACAAACGCTTCAGCAGACTCTCCTGCTTGATGACTTTCGTCAATATCCGCCGCTAAAATCTCGAACTCGAATGGACTCGCACTGTTAGTGTTCAAAAAACCTAACTGGCCTAACAATTCTTTACGACGAGGCGAGCCCGAGGCAAGTACTAACTTCATAATGAGTACCTTTTTTAAGATTCTAGCTGAGCTAACTTATTCTAGTGATTAACTTAAAGTCATAAGCTAACGTCACAAGCTAACGAAGAAAATAACCTAAAACCAATTGTTGCTATCTGACCTTATAAAGACGTCTTACACGGCGTAAAATCCAAAAGATCCACGGCCACATCACAAGGCTAGAAAGTGCTGGATAGAACAAACTAATATCGAAAACGGCGGAGTCGCTAACAAATTGCACCCAAAATACCACTAGGTTATAAAGTGCCACCTGCATAGCCACCAGCAGCGACTGTTGCCACATAGGGAAGTTACGTAAGCGCTGAAAATGCAGTACCACCACATATACGACGACTGACATAGCAAACGCACGGATCCCTAATGTGGCCCCGAGCAAGATGTCTAGCATCACACCCAGCACCCATGCCGTGAGAATATTGTATCGGTGAGGCAGCGCCATCGCCCAATAGATAATGACCAGCAATAACCAGTCGGGACGCCATGCTTCTACCAAATCTGGCAGTGGCATGATTTGAAACAGCATCGCCACTAATAGGCTTAACCAAACGACCCAGCGGCCATTTGCCACATGTAAACTCATTGTGTGACCTCTTGACTCGCCTTAACCGCTTCTTCGACACCCTCAGGCGGCGTGAGTTCAGCACTGTCAGATTCAATATCTGGCCAAAGTAATAATAAATAACGAATTCTATCTAATGCGGCTAACGGCTGAGCAACGACGGTAGCATAGTTCTTACCATCGTCTTTTTCGACGCTGATCACTCGAGCCACCGGGTAGCCCTCAGGAAAACGCTTGCCTAAGCCTGATGACACCAGAAGATCGCCAACCCGCACATCGGTACTCTTAGCCACATGCCTGAGCTCTAATTCATCGAGCACACCTGTGCCGACAGCCATAAGGCGCACATCATTACGGGTAATTCGTACCGGAATACCATGGGTGGTATCTGAAAGCAGCAGTACTCGGCTAGTGAGCTCGCTCACCTGCACCACCTGGCCGACAACACCTTGAGCATCAACCACAGGTTGACCGACAAATGTGCCACTGCGTGATCCATGGTTTAGTACTACATATTGGTGAAAAGGATCGCTGGCGACTTCCATCACCTCAGCAACGACCTTCTTCGCATCCATATGTACCGGAGATCCCAGTAAACCACGTAGACGATCGTTTTCTTGACGCAAATGTTCAAATCGCTGTAAACGCTCACTCATCAGCAGTTGATGACGTAATAATTCTTTATTTTGTTTCGCGAGCATGTTTCGCGTTGCCAAACTTTCAGCAGAAAGATCGAGTAATGCACCAGGAATATTAGCGACATACTGCAACGGACTTAATAACGAAGAGAGGGAGTTACGCACAGGTTCAAGCCTGTCATTAGCGACAAGCAGGATCACCGACATGATAACAGCCAGTGTTAATCTAAATTGATTGGAAATACCGCGAGCAAAAATAGGCTTCATAACAAACTAGGGCGGTTCAATACCGCCCTTTTTAACCGTGGTTAGTTTTCTTCAGAGAACAGGTCGCCGCCATGCATATCGATCATCTCTAAAGCTCTACCGCCGCCACGAGCAACACACGTTAATGGATCTTCTGCGATCATTACCGGAATACCCGTTTCTTGCATCAGTAATCTGTCTAGGTCACGTATAAGTGCGCCACCGCCAGTTAACACCATACCGCGCTCTGAAATATCCGATGCCAATTCTGGTGGAGACTGCTCTAGCGCAACCATTACGGCACTGACAATACCCGATAGTGGCTCTTGTAGCGCCTCTAGGATTTCGTTGCTGTTTAGCGTAAAGCTACGTGGTACACCTTCAGCAAGGTTACGACCGCGTACTTCAATCTCTAGTACTTCATCGCCTGGATACGCGGTACCGATTGTGTGCTTGATACGTTCTGCTGTTGCTTCACCAATCAAGCTACCGTAGTTACGACGTACATAGTTGATAATCGCATCATCAAACTTGTCACCACCGATACGCACTGAAGATGAGTAAACCACACCGTTTAGCGAGATAATCGCAACTTCTGTAGTACCACCACCGATATCAACAACCATAGAACCTGTTGCTTCAGAAACCGGAAGACCGGCACCGATTGCAGCAGCCATTGGCTCTTCAATCAAATACACTTCACGCGCACCAGCGCCCATTGCCGATTCACGGATTGCACGACGTTCAACTTGCGTTGCACCCACTGGCACACACACTAGAACACGAGGGCTTGGACGAAATACGCTATTGTTATGAACTTGCTTGATAAAATGCTGTAGCATTTTTTCTGTGACATAAAAGTCGGCGATAACACCGTCTTTCATTGGACGAATTGCTTGAATGTTTCCAGGCGTACGACCTAGCATCTGCTTAGCTTCAGTACCGACGGCCGCAACCGACTTCTGACCAGAACCGTTTCGCTCTCCACGAATGGCAACGACTGATGGTTCGTTTAGCACTATGCCTTCTTCACGGACATAAATTAGTGTATTTGCTGTACCTAAATCGATCGAAAGATCATTAGAAAAAATGCCGCGTAGCTTCTTGAACATGTAACCAGCCTGTCTCAGTGGAGTCGTAGAAAAAAGAAATCAGGTAACTTTATCATGCTTCTTAAAATCCACAAGACCACAGAGGTTAACAATTGCTAATGAAACGCTGTTTTTTGCGATCTTCTACCAAAAGAGCGAGTCAATAACTTGTCTCGCCCCCTGTTACTGACATTTAGTTAACTTCTCGCCAATAAATAATCCGGTCATGACCTCGATAAGTACCAAAGTAAGCCGTTGCTCGAGGGTCCTGCAGGCCGGTATTTCCATCATAATTCCAATACCACTGTAGCCATTTATCAACATGCTGCTGTAAGAGCACCTCGCCATCGCTATTAGGTGCTGGCAAATAAATAAAGCTTTTACCTAACTCTATAGTACCGGCTTTTCCGGTTCCCCCTGATTGAGTAAAACCTTGCACTAACTCAAGCCCTGCATCTGGTTTTAAATTCAAGCCTGTATCTGCTGACTCTGTGGCTGTGGTCGTATCGAAAACCGAGCAGCTGTCACTAGTATTAGTCACCCACTGCGCTTTACCATCAACATTAGCAGCCACATATTGAGTACTTACCTCAACACGCAACTCTTCCGATGAGGGGCCGTAAGCATTTTGCTTCACAAATCGACCATAGCGCATAGCAAAACTCTCGTCTTTGCCAATATCATCAAAGCTAAAGCCGATACAGGCACCAGATGCGGAGTCTTGATAACAAATTGCGTCGATATCGGTGACATCGGTCTTAGAAAGGTCTAAATCAAACTGCGCATTAAATGGCACAGCTAATGAGGCCGTACGGACATAATGCAGCTCTGATCCCTTTAGATAAGCCCTTTGAACACTGTTAGTATCATTAATAGGGTAGTAATCAACAACGCCAGAAATCGGTGTTTCATCTGCTATTTGCAGCGCTACACCATTAAACGAAGTGGCGCCTGAGGTATCGCTATAACTGCGATCCAGCCATTGTTTGCCCTTATAGCGCCACCAATCACCAATTTGGTAATTATTAGTTATCGCCCCGCTCTTACTTTTACCGATAATAGACAAGGTTGGCTCTTTACCCGTTAAGAAGCCAAACGGCTGCCCCATATAGGTGAAACTGCCACACTGAGCTTCAAGACTAGGAGCATTGCCCGTTAAGGTTAAATAGTAAGGAGAGAAGCGACCAAACGTGTCGCTGCTAGAGTTCGCCTCAGCAATCGTCGCGCCGAGGTAATTAACTTCGCCATCAAGCATAATGCTTATCGCGCCCACCTCAGAATAAGTCTGATTGGTCACTTTCAATGGTGCGCTGTTAGTCTTGGTAAAGTTTAAGCCTGTGAGCCCCAGACCTCCAAGTCCTCCATCTTTATCATCCCCATTAGTGACTAATGGCGCTTGTAGCACAGGCTTAATGTTTAAGTCTGAAAATTGGAAATTTTTAAGTGCAGGGCGATCCTTATAGGTCGCCCCGTTATCAACGCCACACACCGCTTTTACATTCATCTTAAAATCAGCGCCAGCTTTAGCAAACAAGTCACAACTTGCACCGCTGCAACCATTAGTGCCGGAATCATTAAAAAAATGGAATCCATCAGGCTTAGAGACAAACTGCTCACTATGTTCAAGCACTAAGGTCTCGCTCGTGCTGCCATCGGGAGAACTAATCGTTTCAGTAAGCGTTGCTGCAAGCTCAACTTTACCCGCTTCAGGGTAGTTCACATTAAGTAGCGCCTTACCGTTGGCATCAAAATGTACTTGTAGCTGTTGACTTGCCCCGCCTGTAATCTCTTTACTCGCCGTTGGCGAATTGAGACTGTTAATGGTCAGCTTGGCCGCTTCATTTATCCCTGATGAATCGGGGGTAATGTAATTAAATGCCATTGAAATCGGTTTTGTTTTGTTGGCAAATAGCGGTACACATTGCTGAGTGGTTTGATCTTTTTTAACCGCGAACAGCTCGAAGTTATTTGAATTTTTACAGGCTGTAGAATCATCGATATTAAAGTAGATGCCGCTATCTTCAAAGTTCAATTGGCATTGACTGTTGGCAACAAAACTTCCATCGATATAACAGCTGTAGTTAGCCGTCGGCAAGGTCGAGCTTAACCCAAGCGTGACCAAGCCCCCCTGAGGGTGCCACAACTCTGTTGTTGTGTTGCCGGTAAAGGTTTCACGAGTATAATTGGTATTGTTTTTCGTCAGCGTCACAGAAGCGGGATCACTAAGTAAAGATGTACAGTCTGGATTAGCACATGCCTGAAGGGTGATTGATTTAGCCGCGCAGCTAAGCGCGCCAGAATCAAAGTTAATTCGATAATGATTAACGGCTGGCACGGCTGGCGCATACTCAAAGGCAAAGTAACCAATACTCTCAGCTAGATGGCTGCGCTCATCATCTCGCTGCTGATCTTCATCTATCGCAAAGCTCACCTGATTGTTAAAACTCTCTTTGGTGCAGCGCCTTACCCAGCCGCCATCTGCCCCACGGCGCTGGTTTTTATTAGCGATCGTTAAAGGTTGGTCTGAATAGGTTTGCTGATAGTTGTTATTAAAAACGCACTGCTGGCTCAATGTTTGAGTTGAACTACCATTGCCATGATTTAAGCCGTTTGCAAACTCGTACTTTAGGTTCTCACCATTGACTGTCATCACGCCCTGACCAACACCAGCAACATAGCCCAAGGTCTCTTCAGTCCAAATTGGACTACTAATTTCAGAACCTTCAATAGCAATTTCAAAGTCGTAGCCATCGCTGTTGACGTTGTTGATTACTGTAGTACTAAAACGTTGATTATTATTGGTCAGTGTTTGCCCAAGTATAGCTGGCTTTAGGCCGAAATGATGATTGAAGGTGATATGCTCATAACCCCGACCTGAGCTTGGCAGATATTTACCTTGATACAATTTGGTTGATATCGCTCCCGCCTGCAATGCCTTGCCTCTTTCTAGAAAACGGTAACCTTGCTCCATGACAAAATAATCGATTTTATCCATCTTTTTATCTAGCACTTGCGAGGAGTCTGAGTTCACCTGCTTAATAGAGGCATTACTCGAACTAAGACTATCGACTCTTACCGTAGAGGAGCGATCAGTATTGGCATCGCCGCCATCAATAGTGGGCATAACCATGATGACAGGAGCTGTAGAATAAGTATGATCAAAATTAATAACCGCATTGCCGTTGGCATCAAGCTCGGCGCGGCCAAACTCAAACTGCGGCGCCGGACAAGTCAGCAACTGGCTCGACGGAACTATCTCAAAACGATTTGAGGAAGGGGGTTGCCAATACAGTCTAAAGGCTTCTGCACCAAAGGCTTCATGAAAGCGAAATTCAATCCTATGAGCCCCTTGTTCTAGCAAAACCTTACCTTGATATCGAGTGCAATTACACACGGCATGGGTACTATAAAACCCAGTAACGACCTCACCATCGATCAAGACTTCAATAGCATCATCGCCATCAATAGCAAACGTATACTCGCCTGTTTCAGGAACTTGAATATAGCCTTCAAAAACGCCTAAATATAGATCTTGATCGGCTGCAGCCTTTGAATGAGGATTGATGCTATAACCATGCTGATTTAGATTCGTTTCAATTGACTCACCAATTTGATTGCTGGTTTTACTGACCTCACTAACAAGCTCTCGAAATTCATTTTTATTTGCCGGACTATAGTTATCAGCGTACCAGCTACGAGCATCATAAGTTCTGTAGGTTAGACCTTCAATATTGCTTTGTTCTGCGGGGCATTGAGGGATGATGGGAGGTTTTGGAACCGGCACCGGGTCACAGTTCGGATTGATACGAAGGTTTCCCATGGTATTTTTTTGAATGACACGGCTATTGTTATCAAGCCTAACCTTGTCTTTACCTGCTACAGCGCCTTCAATCGATGAACTATTTTTCAAATTGACGTCTTTTTCTGAAAAAACAAAACCACGCAAATAGGTGCTATTTTCAAGCTCAATCTTACCGTAACCATAGAACAGCATTTGCTCAGCGCTATAGGGTAAAAACTGCAGTTTCTCATGCTTATAGTCTTTTTTTACAAAAAAACCTATATCGCCAGAAGTTGGAAATACGATTTGTACTGCATCATCAATTTCTAAATCCTCAATCCAGTATTTACCTGGGGCAAAAGTTAGCGTTCCTAGCTTTGCCTTTAAATGCTTAATCTTGTAAATACCATTTGTCGTTGTGAATGATATTTTATCACTGGCACTATTTTCCATATGGATATGACCATATTCACCATCTGGCAGCTCAAATTCACGGTCGCTATTTGAGGTAGTAATATCGTCATTACTATGTGATTTGCACTGCTCAAAACTAATTCTATCCGGTGGGAACTCTGAGGGGGTATCGGACTCCTCACACTCGATTCTACGCCCATCACTTACCCAGCAAGAGTTGTCGTCTTTATCTTTTACGTCTCTAGCAGGTAGCTCTCCATTTGACGGCGCATTTTCAAGACGAGCATCTTTTTTAAATTCAATTTCACCTCTTGCGCCATGAGTATTAATCCCCTCCTGGAAAACAGAGCTCCAATCTGACGCCACTGCAGATTGACCCAGTAAGCTTAAACTGCAAATAAACATTAAGGTTCTAATCACGAGCTTCTACCTCCACTTGACGACTCACGCGAATGCAACTGGCATCGCTATCAGTGCCTGAGTCACATTGCCCGGTACTGCAAGTGCCAGTGCTGGTCACGAGGTATTGGGTCATATTATTTTGCGGTAATGTTGTTGTTATCGCAGAGCAGGTCATCACTACAGTGCAGCCGTTAAAGCCCACGAGTCCAGTTGCAGTACCAATATTCCACGTAGTTTGAGCATCACAACTACCGCTACTGCCATCAACTGGAAACAAAGTGGCTAAAGCGCGATCGGCGCCGGTGTTTGCTGCAGCAAAGGCGCGTGTTCCCCAGACTTCAAGGCTGATATCTTGGTCAGCATCATCTAAGACATTAATCAATGTCGCAGCCAGTAAAAACATCACTGTGATAATGAAAACACCTATCACCAAGGCGCTACCGCGCTGCCTAGAGCAATTAATAGAGCGCCTAGAGCGATTAATAGAACTCATAGAGATAGGCTTACGACGAGTGGGCAAAAGCATTTGGTTACGGGACATTAATCACCTGCACTTGATGATGATATTGAAACGTTTGCCCTTGCACATTAAACAGTGGGCTTAAGTGAACCATAGCGTTGTTTCTAAGCGTGCCAGGGGTATAAGCAATAGGGCTATTGGTACCTATGGTATTGACTATATTTTCCGCCATCAACACACCCGTCCCCATATCAGTTGGTGATGGCTGCAAATTAGGATGATTAAAACCATAACCTGCGTAGCGCTTTAATAAGCTCAACTCTGTCGTCACTTGCTCGAAGCAATAGCTAACCGCGCCTTTTACGCCAAAATAACGCTGTCTTGGAGATGCCTCATCAAAACGCACCGCTCGCCCAAAATTAATACTGAGATCATTGCTGCTATTCGCTGTAATTGAGTCAATAGTAAATAGCTTGCCTTGGGTGCCAGCAGCAAAGGTGTATACATCGGCAGGGGTGAGCGGGTAAATCAGTAGTAATTGATCCGCGGTTAATGGCGCATTAGCAGTCGATTGCATCGCAGTGCCACTACTTGCTGTTGAGGCTGGCACGATAGGCATATCGATATAAGACGCACTGGAGATAATCGGCATCATCTCGATACATTGCCAAGCACCATCACCACTATCGCGAACACGAATACTGTTTGGCGCTGCGTTACGGATCTCTCGGGTCATGCGCTCAATAGCAAATCGACTTTGGCTCATTACCTGATCAACCGAGGTAGCGTCGATAAATATCCGAGTACCAAAAATCAGAAAGCTACTCACCCCAAGTACCAATACACCGAGGATAATCACCACAGTGACCATCTCGACCAAAGTGAAGCCGCTATTTTTGAGTTGCTTAAGTTGCTTAAGTTGAGTTAGTTGAGGCTGATTTAATTGAGTTAGTTGACTCAATTTCGACCTCGAAGCTGGGCGTATTAACGATTGCATTAATAGTTGCTCCGGATCGCGTTGAAGGTCATCACCTCGCCATTAGGCGTGGTCACATTAATCGTAATAAGCTTGGTATTAAGGCTCGGTAAATTGTTATATGTCACTTCAACGTTAAGGCCATAATTAACATAGCGCTGAGCATAAGTTTCGCTGCTATCAAGCATCAGACTGTTGATATTAAGTCCGTTGTAATCGTCAACATCGTTATAATTATTACGGCTTTCTTCGGCGCCATTAACCTTATCAGGTCCCAAATTGCCTTTGGCTGTACAAGGCTTCCCCGCTGGCAAACCTAACGTAGGCTTTGCTGGTGCGCCGCATGCTGGCACCCCACCATTAGCATTGGTATTTTGATCAAAACGCTTACCCCAGATCTCATTTAAAATAGAATGGGCAAGTTCTGCTGTACGTACTCGATGCAGGGTATCAGCGGCTCTTTCCGCTTGAGGGAATAGCATAGTGCTAAGTAACACAAAGGCGATGCTTATCACCACCATGCCGACAACAAGCTCAACCAAGGTAAAGGCTTTTTGACTGTGCAATTTAAACCTTAAGAATCTATTGCCCATCATGAATATACCCCTCTGATTCTATAGCAAGCAATAGAGTTTCATCGGCAATCACGCTAATGCAATTACCATTGCAGCGAGCACCATTCACTATGGGTACGCCTTGGGCATTAAATTCAATATTGAAACTGCTCGCGCCATTGAGCAAAGCTAAGCTAGCACCACCTTGAAACGCCTGTGGCATATCGGTACGAATGAGAGCGCCTAAACAAGCATTGTTGTAAGCGCCTTGGTAGCGAGAGACTTGATAATTGGTATCGGTGACAGATAAACGGTAGCAGCGATCTTGATTATTCATCGCCATGATCTGCACCTTTCTAAGCTCACTAATAAACTCATCACGTAGGGTAAAAGCACTGTAGCTTGAAGAGGTCAGCAGCCGAGGAATCACCACCACAGCAAGGATGGCAATAAGGATTATCGTCGTCACAAGCTCGACTAGCGTAAAACCTGTGTGGCGCTGCGATCTATGCATTACTCGTCCTGATTGATATGTGCAGTTGTAAGTTGTATTGATTGCCGTTTATTTTTTGCTGCTAAAGCAAACTCACGATCTTTGACGCTAGAATCGAGAGTCTAGGACGCCGCGTTGCGACGGCTAGAGCGGGCTGCGCCCTGCTATAAAAGATGAAACCACAAGCTGGTGCCTAGTCTAGCTTTTCCGGCTTTTCACCATCTTAAACCTGATTTCCCAACAGTTTAATAATTATGGCAAATAAAGCCACAATTAATGCCCTAGATACAAAAAAGGCCTGCGAGGCAGGCCTTTTTCACTCAGATAAATCTAGCACTTATCAGCTGTTGGCATATCACCGTACACTGGTGGTGTTGATGCATCTTTAGCTTGCGTGTAAATAAATTTACAATCAGTAGGTGCATCCTTAGGCGATATTGCTATCGCAGGTGTATCACCAGTAGCACCTGTAACAGGTGTAAAAGTCCAATCAGCAGCTGTAATTTCCAATGCTTCTTCTATCTCGGCTGCAGTTGCTTGCACATAACCAAATTGCAAAGTCACGTCCCCAACCTTTGGAGGATTAGTGGTATCTGTAGCTTCATTCTTTTCAAAACCGCCGATTGCAGCTTTCGAGTAATAAAGAGAGTTAGCCCCTTGCAATGCGCCTTTCACACCTTGAAGAGTAGATAAACGAGCATCGCTCTGTAGGTTGATAAATTTAGGTGCAGCTGTTACAGCCAAAATACCTAGAATGATAATCACAACCACTAATTCGATTAGGGTAAAACCATTTTGTTTTTGCATTGTCATTTTCTCTTAAACCGATCCGATTAACAGCCAGTATCAGTAATAGTATAAGTTGGTACAACTGAAGTGCTTCCAGCTTGAGTATAAACTAACTGACAATCATCGGCAGGTGAGCCCGCTTGCTTGATAGTTAAAGTTGCTGGTGTAGCTGCTGAATCGGGAACTACAACCCACTCTGGATTTGTTGCTGCTAAGCCAAAATCGGCATCGATAGCGTTGTTGAACTCAGTTTCAGTAGCTTGAAGGTAACCAAAGTTAGTTTGCGCTGGGTCTTCAGCTCCAATTTCTACACCTTCATCAGTAGCCCAAGATGAACCCGCTTTCTTCTCATCACCAGCTAAAGCAGCTTTAGCGAACACTAGGCCGTTAGCGCCTTGAATGGCACCTTTAACACCTTGCAGTGCTGATGCACGCGCGTCACTTTGTAGGTTGATAAACTTAGGCGCAGCTGTAACAGCCAAGATACCTAGAATGATGATCACAACCACTAATTCGATGAGGGTAAAACCATTTTGTTTTTGCATTGTCATTTTCTCTTAAACCGATCCGATTAACAGCCTGATTTTGTAATAACGTAAGTAGGTATTTCAGATGTGCTTTTTGCTTGAGTGTAAACAACATTACAAGTAGCGCCATCGCTAGGAGCGCCAACCTGGTAAACAGTCGCTTGTCCCGCTGCAGGCGAGTCTTCAGTAATAATCCAGTCTGCAGCGGCTTTTTCAGCATCATCTGCAGTAGATAAAGCAAAGTTAACATCCATTGCTTTTGAAAAGTCGGCTTCTTTAGCTAACAAGTATCCGTATATAGTTAGTACTTCGACTTCGTTTGGAGCTGTACCAGATATTACAACTTCAGTTCCATCAGTATCATCACTTTTCTCCAAACCAGCTAAAGCCGCTTTAGCGAACACTAGGCCATTAGCGCCTTGAATGGCACCTTTAACACCTTGCAGTGCTGATGCGCGTGCGTCGCTTTGTAGGTTGATAAACTTAGGCGCTGCTGTAACAGCCAAAATACCAAGAATGATGATCACAACCACTAATTCGATTAGGGTAAAACCATTTTGCTTTTGCATATAAAATTCCTCGATCACGTAACAAATACAACTAACGAATCTACTCGTTAAGTTGTAAAAAATTTAGTCAATAAAACTCGCTACTTGGCCTGAACCTGGGTTGTAAGTCACCCCTTTACCTGCCAAATTGTTCAAATCAGACAAATCCCCAGACGGTATTCCCGTTTGTGGATTTAACACGAGTGATGAGGCTAGGTAATACAAACAAACATCAAGATCGCTAACAAGCACGCCATCTATGGTATTTGAGCTACCACCCGCTCCTTTTGCCACGCTCACTACATATCTTGCTTTACGCGCATCTTCTCCTGAAACTACGCTTCTTGGTGAATTTTGTAAAACAAGATCAAACACTTGTTGGCAAGAATTTTGGTCCATGCCTTTTGCATCTGTGTTGGTTGCACCCGTTGGATAACCAAAACGAGTATCGAGTGATACCGTTGTACCATCTAGCAACACGGTATTATTACGACGACCATCGACTTCCCACTGTGAGCGAACAAAGCTCACTGCGGTGCTTAAGCCACCTGCTACGCCGTCGACACTGGCATCTTCAGCATCATCAGTTACGTTTAAAAAACGGGGGATAGCCGTCGCAGCCAACAAACCTAAGATCACTATGACTATGACTAATTCGATAAGGGAGAACCCCTTTTGATACTGTTGTTTCATTTTACCCCCAGTGTTGTATGCGACTATTCTAGCAGTTTGTTAAAATTAGAAAACAGATAATTTCGCTCTTTAGTCGGCCCTAGTCAAAAAAATGACCCGTCCAGAGCTAGTTTGATAGCTAATACTATCGCCAGACTCGCCAATATATCGGCATACTCCTGTATCTAAGTTGAACTCAGTATCAATTTGTTGCACATAACCTTGACCCAACAATTCGGACAATAACTGCTGACAACCAGCAACACTTGTCTCATTCAAAATGGGCCAACCACCAGCAGCCATACGCACTTGCCCCGTGGATGAAACACGATCTTCACTATCTGAGTACCAATCCAACAATAAAACGTCTGGCTTACTACGCATCAGCCATTGTGAGCGCGCCACCGCCATAACATTAAGCAGTCGTGTATGTTCTACCCGAATACTTGGCTGACTAAGCTGCTTAATGCCGCCAAAGTAATGAAAGCCTAAGAAAAATAAAATAATGAGCAAAATAATCAAGGCAATCACTTTGCCATAAATAGTGATCAGCTCTGCTTCTGCTTTTTGTTGGCTAAGCACGTTAACCGGCCCATGCGTTCATTGACAATGACTTCACTAGCGCCCACCTTTAACGACATTGAGCATGTCCCACATAGGTAGGTAAATACCCAGTGCTAGCACCAATACAATACAGGCAACAAAGCCAATCAGAATGGGTTCTAACTTGGCGGTTAAGTTTTTAAGATCGTAGTCCACTTCACCTTCGTAAAAGTCAGCCGCATCATTTAACAACTGATCAATTTGACCGGTCTCTTCACCTACTGCCACCATCTGTAGTACAAGAGGCGTAAATAGCTGACTGTTATTCGATACTCTTAGCATCGACTCGCCTGACTCGATACCACGGCGCATACCCACAATACTGTCGTGCATATAGGCATTATCTACGGCGTCAGCAACAAGACTCAATGCTTGCGTCATTGGCACGCCTGCACTCAACATCATTGAAAAGCTGCGGCAATAGCGCGATAGCGTTGAACGTTCGATAATACTGCCAACTATGGGGATATTTAACTTCCATCTATCCCACTGCTTCTCGCCTTTTTCAGAGTTATGCCAATAACGAATGCCCACGAAACTCGCAACAATAACCAGGATCATCGCAGGCCAGTAATTAACGAAAATATTTGATGTATTAATTAACAGTTTAGTCGCCCATGGCAGATCGGCACCAAAACGCGAGAACATTTCTGCAAACTTGGGGATCACCATGATGTTTAAGATAACCATGGCTATCGCGATCGCTATTAAGACAAATATCGGGTAACGCATCGCCGCTTTAATCCGTCTGCGGGTTTCCTGCTCGCGTTCGATATAACCCGACAACTGAATAAAGGCGTCTTCAAGCTTACCGGTGTTTTCACCCACATGAACCATAGAGACAAACAATGCATCGAATACATCGGGATGCTGATTCATCGCTGATGATAGAGGGCGACCTGAGGTCAACTGTGCTGAAATATCATCGAGCGCCTCTTTCATGCGCACTGAATGCGTCGTTTCCGAAAGCCCTGCGATCGCTCTTAAGATCGGGATCCCTGAACGAGTCAAGGAGTACATCTGCCGAGTAAATATCTGCAGTTCTTCTAAGGCGACCTTACCTTTAAATAAAGACTTTAAGTCAAACTCTTTAGCTTCTTTCGCTAATACTAGCTCCAAGGGGATCACGCCACGAGACATCAGTTGATCGGCAGCCGCACTCTCTGAGCTAGCATCAACTTGCCCTTTTATCTGCTCACCTTGAGCGCTTCGACCGCGGTACTGATATGTAGGCATGTTTAAGCCTCACCCAAATCTAATGAATTATCGCTAACATCTTCAACCAACTTGGCGACCTCTTCTATGGTCGTCATGCCCTGTGCTAAATATTTTAGGGCCGACTTTGCAAGCGGAGTAAAGTTTGGACTCTGGTAAGCTGCGTGAGTAAAGTCTTGTGGGTTACCACTACGCATCGCCTCAATCATAGGCTCATCAAGCTCTAAGATCTCAAACACACCAATACGGCCGCGATAACCACTGCCATTACAGCTTTGACAACCCGTACCTATTTTAAATGTGGCTTGTGAGTAATCGAGCTGACTCACGCTAGATAGCCAGGCCTTGTCTTGGGCGCTGAGATGGTAGTCGATGGCGCAGTTTTGGCACACACGGCGCACTAATCGCTGAGCAATGATGACTCTTAGCGCGCTCGCCACTAAGTAGCTTGCAGCCCCCATATCGAGCAAACGCAGCGCACTGGTTACCGCATCGTTAGTATGCAGAGTCGACAGTACAAAGTGACCGGTTAATGCACCACGTAGACCAATTTCTACCGTTTCTTGGTCACGCATCTCACCGACCATAATGATGTCGGGATCTTGTCGTAACGTGGTTCTAAGTACATTAGAAAAATCGAGGCCAATTTTATGATTAACTTGAACCTGATTAATACGAGGTAACTGATATTCTACTGGATCTTCGACCGTAATGATCTTGCGATCTGCGGTGTTAAGCTCGCTCAACACGCCGTAAAGAGTGGTAGTTTTACCGCTACCAGTCGGCCCGGTAACCAGTAACATTCCGTGAGGACGCTTGATTTGACGACGGATCCTCGCCAGCATTTCTGGCGGCATACCCGTTTCGTTTAGTGTCAGTAGACCTGCAGATTGATCCAGCAAACGCATCACCACAGACTCACCGTGGTAGATCGGCATTGTCGACATACGTACGTCAATCTTATGCCCTTTAATTTCCATGTGAAAACGGCCATCTTGAGGCAATCGCTTCTCGGAAATATCTAAGCCTGCCATCAACTTTAAACGCAATACTAATGCCGCTGTGATGCTGACTTCAGGCAAAATATTCTCATGTAACTGACCGTCGATACGCTGACGAATGCGTAACGTTTTTTCACCTGGCTCAATATGAATATCTGATGCTCGCATCTGCACTGCATCTTCAAAGATGGACTGTAGCAGTTTAACAACCGTGGTTTCGTTGTCGCTATCACCCTCGGTCAAACTGCCCAGATCAAATAGATCATCAGCGGCGTATTCTTCTTCCAACCTACCCGCTATTTGCGCAATTTCATCGGTACGTCGATAGAGATTATCAAACGCATCCAATAGCTGCTCTTCAGTCACAACCGCAATTGAAATACTCTTAGGTGCTAGCAACAGTTCTAAGTTATCCATGGCCTGTAGATCGGCAGGATCGCTCATAGCGATTAGCACGCTGTCACCCTTATCTTCGACAACTAAGGCGCGATATCGACGAGCCTGCACCTCAGGCAGTAAGCTAACCACTTCGGTAGCGATGGCACGCTTACTAATATCGAGGAAGGGAATGTTGAGCTGATGCGACAAAAACTGCAGTAATTGCTGCTCAGTGATCGATGACAAGTCAATTAGCGTGCGCCCAAGTTTCTTTCCCGTATTTCGCTGTTCGCTTAATGCTTGCTGTAATTGCGCTTCTGAAATGATGTGCTCTTGAACAAGCAGATCACCTAATCGCATCTTTAACTTAGGTTTCACTAGTACGCTCCTAACTGCAGCAATCGATTATCTACATAAACTTTAGCCTGCGCTGATAGATTGCCTTGCGACAAGGCTTGGTTGTAAGCCAACTTTGCCTCGGTATATTGTTGCTGGGCATCTAACGCATAACCTAACCCCATCCACCAGCGCCCTTGATTAGGTTCACTCTTGGCTAGCAGCCTAAAACTTTGCTCGGCAACGGGATAATCCTTCTGCTTTTGAGCTAAATCACTTTGCTGATGCCACTTTTTTATCGCTAAATCACTGGTGTCAGGGATCAGCGCTAAGCTTTTAAGTGCTTGCTCATTTTGCCCCCCCGCCTGCAGGACCCGCGCTAATAACAATGAAAACTCGTATTCTTGTGGGAATAACAGCTGGCCTTGCTCTAATAGCTTCGCCGCTTGGGCTAATTTATTTTGGCCATAATATAAGGCTGCCGCCTGTCTTCTAGCCTGGTGCAACGCAGGGTTATACATCAGCGCTGCTTCGTAATAAGTTAAGGCATCCAGGTGCTGACCTTGCTGCTGTGCGTCGGTTGCCAACATCATCTGCTTTTTGGCAAGCTGCTCGGCAGACAGCTTCACCTCTTTGACTGCCATATTGCCGCCGCTATACAATTCGCTCGAACGTTTGCTGGCTGGTGCGATATTCATCTGTGAGGGCGACGCTGCAAGCTCATTGGCACTATCTGTTTGCTTAAACTTAACCTTAGCTTCATCCTTAGCCTTAGCTTCATCCTTAACCTTAGGTTCGTGCTTCGCAACTACCTGTGCTGGTGTTTCGATTGGCTGTGCCGCCTTGGACTCAAAATCTTCTGCTATAGGACTCGCTATGGTTGAGGTTTCTACTGTTGATGCTATCTGAGCCGGTTCTATTAATTTAGACCCAGCTTTAACTTCAGCTTTAACTTCAGCTTTAACTTCAGCTTTAACTTCAGGTTTAGTCTCAAGCTTAATTTCAAGCTGCTCTGCAGTTATCGTTTTAGCAACCTCGGCCTTACCCTCTGCTGTTTTCACAGCCTCAGTATTTGTTGCTAATGGCTGAATATCGGCTTGATTAGCATTCAGTCCTATCCCTGGATCTGACTGCAACGACCCCGTCGCTAAAAAGACCACTAAGCCACCGATAAATAGAGACAATATACTTGTTAGCACCAAAGCTCGCTTCGGTGTTGAATTCACTTTGTGTGCGATGGGCGACGTAGCCATACTTTCGAGGCCGTGAGGCTGTTGGCGCTTATCTAAATCTTTGAGCATTTTGTTGATTACGCTCATATTACGCCTCCTTTAAACCAATAAAATAAACTGACTGAAATGCCTGTTATCACAGCTAGAGCTATAGCCCATTTAACCGCTAAACCTTGATTGTTTGTAGCATCACTTGTATCTGCGATGGCGGCATCGACATGATGTCGCTCAATTTTGGATCTACCTTCCCCGAAAGCTACCAATAACGCTTTATGGGACAACACATTAATCAAGCGTGGGATCCCTCTGGCCGCCTTTGCAATACGCTTCGCATAGAGCTCACTGAATAGATATCCATTTTCACTGCCCGCGACACTCAACCGGTGTTGAATATAGGCAGCAGATTCATCAAGCGTTAATGGACGTAAGCAATAGCTAAAAGTGATCCTTTGCCTTAGCTGCCTAAATTTGTTTTGCGCCAAACGTTCATCGAGCTCTGGTTGGGCAAATAACACCACCTGCAGTAACTTACGGCTTTCGGTTTCTAAGTTAGTAAATAAGCGTAGCGCTTCAAGACTTTCATCTGGTAAAGCCTGCGCTTCATCGAGCACTAAAATAATCGAGTGGCCGTGTGCGCTTAGTGCCATAAGTTGTTGCTGAATTAGGCCTGTTAACTGTTGCTGATCTATTTGGCTTGAATGCTTTAGACCAAGCTCCATCGCCACAGCCCAGCGTAATTCATCAGGCGTTAAGTAAGGATTAGGCAGATACGCACAATGAAAACGTTCAGGTAGATCGTTCATCAGCTTACGGCATATGAGTGTCTTACCCGTTCCGACCTCACCAGTAACTTTTATAAAGCCCTCACCAGTCTGTAACGCTGTTTGCAGCACTTGTAAGGCTTCTACGTGCGGGGCAAGGCCAAAGAAGAATCCCGTATTCGGTGTAAGTGAAAACGGGACTTCTGTTAAGCCAAAATGCTGCAGATACAAGCTTATTGCTCCTCAGGATACCAACGATCAAGCAGCTCTTGAGAACGCTTCAATTCGTTTTCCCATGTGTTAGCACCGACAACAATGGGTTTAAGCAAAATAACTAACTCGGTCTTAACGGTGGAGTTTGCACGGTTAGTAAAGGCTTCACCTAGATATGGAATGTCACCAAGTAATGGAACTTTAGAGACAATCTCTTTGTTCTCACTCTTCATCAAACCACCAATCACCACCACATCACCACTAGCAGCCTTAATCACAGTGTCTGATTCGCGGATCTCACTCTGTGCAAGAGGCAGCTCTAATGTGCTACCGGAGATCTTAATAATTTTGGTTTGCTCTTTAATGTCTATCACTGAAGGATGGATATGCAGCAATACATTACCTTGCTCATCAATTTGCGGCGTAACGTCAAGCGCGATACCAGAGAAGAATGGTGTTAATTCAACATCTGGAGTAGTGATTGGGGTATTACTTGCAACGGTTGTTGAAGATACGTTAGTTACAAAGTACTCATCAGTACCGACCTTAATAACCGCTTTTTGGTTATTCGACGCGGTCACTCGTGGGCTTGATAATACATCCACGTCACCTTGGGTATCGAGCAAGCTAATCATGGTGCTAAAGTCAGAGCCATCTAGCTTAATAGATGTCACTCCGCCTAGTACGCTAGAAATTTGATCGCTAAGACCAGTAGTCGGGCTCGTGCCAAAGGTAATATCTGTACTACCAGCATGGCCTAGCACACTCTCCCAATGGATCCCCTGTTGATAGCCATCAGATAGCGTCACCTCAAGCACTTTGGCTTCCAAGATGACTTGACGTTGCAAATGGCTTTCTGCGGTTTTGATAAAGTTACGTACCTGACGGATCTCATTTGGATACGCTCTGATAGTCACTAATCCCGCCTGTGGTGTCACCACCACTTGACGTCCACCACCAGAATTACCAATAATCGATACTAAGGTCTCTTTTAACTCACCCCAAAAATCTGATTTAGTCTCAGAGCGGATAAAGGTGCCATTGGTTTGATCGCTTGAACCGCTATTTGAACCTGAGTCACTGCTTGACGAGTTATTGAAATTACTATTATTGCTGCCGTTACTATTACTGTTGCCATTAGAATTTGAATCATTATCTGAAATACGACCCGAACTCACCGACGTTAACGATAAGCCTTGGCGTTCCATATACAGATAATTTAATGAAAAGGTTTCGGTTCGCATGCCAGCAGGGAAAATACGCAATATGCGCCCTTCTCGGCTCACTTCATAGCCATAGATATCTTCAACGACTTGTAGCGCTTCTTGCAACGTCACGCTTTTTAAAGACAATGAAATTTTGCCTGTCACATCAGGGTGTACAGCAACGCTTAACGGCGTACCTTGAGCAAGACTTGGAAAAAAGACTTTAGCATCGACATTGTTAGCTGAAACATCAAAACGTCGCTCAGTCGGCCTTGCTGGTGCAAAACCTTGCAACAAGTTATCTGATGACAGCTCACGCTGAACATCATCAGGCATCACTGCAGGCGGAGGCGTAGTATTTGCCGCTTTATCATCGACTATAGCCTCAGCCAATGCCTCTTTAGACGCTACCGGATTAGGTCTGTCAACTGTTTGGCAAGCCACTAGCAATAATGACAGCAAAGGGGTGATATAGATTATTGAGCGCATTTTAATTATTGTCCCTTAAGATCTGTTACAGCTGGAAACAAAGTCAACTTACGACCGTCAGCTAATGACACCGTGTCTTTACCAATTTTCACGATTTTGACACCTTTTACACTTCCACCTAATGTGAAAATTTGATTATTTATCACAGCGTAAGCAGAGCTACCTTTCAGCACGATACTATTGAGCACTAAGTTGGTGTTTGATGAGGCTTTCACCGAGGTTGTTTTACCCGATAAATGACCTGGTTTTGTAGGATCACGCAGCGCTGCAGCATTAAGGTTAAAACCTAAAGTACTGCACAGAAACCCAATCAATAGCGCACTAATCTTTTTTGGCAACACTGATAAAGTCCTTATTAATACTCAAGGTATAAAGTTCTAATGAAACAGAGGCCTTTGGATAGGTATCGACTTGATAGTCCATACTGCGCCAGTACAGTTTGTTAGGCATATTTTCAACCGCTTCCACAAACCGCATTACCGCAAAGTAGTCACCAACAAATTCAAGATGTATACCGTGGCTGTATAAGTTAACTTTTTTATCGTCCCCCACCTCTAATAACGGAGTTGGCGCAATTGAAGTAAAAGATTTCAGCTCAATGCCTTTTATTTTAGACAGCAAGCCTGCCAATAAGGTTGGCATATGATCCGCAGGTACCATATCGACCATCTGATAAGAAAGCTGCTTATCAATTGACTTATTTTGTTGGTTAATATTGTTTAAACGCTGACGATATTCTTCATCTGGATCTTTGCGAAGACTCTCTTCATAGAGCTCTATTTGCTGCTCAGAAATTCTGTTTTCGCTTGCAATCGCTCGGATCTGCTCATTGAGTTGACTGTGCTGTTTCAACGTCGACTCGAGTGGGATATAAAACAATAAACCCGTAATAATCAGCCCCGCAGCAGCGATTAATACTCGCTCTCGCTGACTTAAGGCGTCAAATTTTTCTGTTAATTTAACCCACTGCTGCTTCATTTAATCAACTCCTTACCTGTAGGAGTGGCATCACTTGTTAGCTTAAAGGCAAGCGGCTGATTTTCACCTAGATTCATGGTCATTGTCGCAAAGGCATGACCTTTGAGTGTCGTGGTGGTTTTTAAGCGTTCAATCCATAAGGGAACGCTTTCAGGGCTAGAGGTAAAACCTTCGAAAATATAGCTTTTTTCATTAACCTGAATGCGGTTCAGCCAAATACTCGAGTCTGCAACGCGAGCAAGATCGGTCATTAATGGTGAGTAGCCATAGCTAGTTAATACTTCTTGCTGGCTGAGCTTACCAAACAGTTTCTGTTTCAATTCCAGCTGCTGCGCTTTTAAATTCACCTCTGCAACCAAGGCTTCACTTGGTCCTCGCTTTGCTAAAGCAGCCTCGAGGTCTTTTTTATCTGAATCAAGCCGTTGCTTATCTTGCATCAACTGCGCTTTGTCAGACTCAAGGCTAGAATTTAACGCAAATACAGCCGCGCTGGATAATAAGAGTACCACGACAACCGCTAGCATCGCTCGGCTTAACCGTGAAAAGGATAAACGCAATTCAGGCGGAAATAGGGTTTCAGAATAGAGGTTTACTCTTAGTTTCATAACTGCTGACCTCGCATCGTTTCAGCTAAAGCCAACTCAGCAAACGTTGCGTCAACAGAAGCGCCTTTATGAGGAGTCACACTTTGGTTAAAGTTACTACTGATCAAGCTTGCAAGGTGTTCACACTGCCCATCCATGACTAACTCTATCGAGGATACAGGCGCCTCACGTAGCTGACTCTCAAAATAATCCATCGAGCGCTGGATCTCTAAACTTAAATTGTCAGCAACGCCATAAGCTAAATCTTCAGCCGAAATCTTATCGATTTGTAAAAAGCCCCTTACCCGTCGTTGCATAAAGACTTCGCCTGCCCTGACAACCGTCAATAATAACTCTTGCCCTTCACGGTGACTTAATACTAACCGAGCTTGGTTATCATCAAATAAATTACTCATCGCCATCTCTTCAATCGAGACACCACAGATGAGCAAGCCTGCATTTTTGGCGGCTAATAACAACGAGCTGAGTAGGGATTTTTCTGTAACAACCACATTAACTTTATTGGTGGTTTGTTTTGATGATTCAAAGTAATCCAAGTGAATATCTGTGACAGGTTGGGCAGCAAGATCTTTTACAGACCAAAGCAGTGCTGCATTGAGCTCTTCTACTGGTACATTTGGCTTATCCACCAAAAATAGTTGATAAAAGTCTGCAGCCAGTACAATTTGAATTTTCGCAACACCAAACTCACTCACCAATTGAGAGAAAGCTTGCTGCCAGTCGTGATGACTAAAAGAGAAAGTCATTGCTTTTGCATCTGTCTGAGCTGTCGATGCTTGAAACACGGATATTTTATCGGCGCAAACATAAACACCTAACGCTAATGTAGGTGCAGGTTTACGCCAAAACTGGATTTTATCTAACAGGCTTTCTTCCATTAATCCATGCCTTAAAAAAATGACCCTAAATCGAATCTAAATAAGTGAGTAAAACGATGTTGAGTAAATAAATGTGTATATTAAATACTGCGAGTTCTTATCTCGATAGCGCAAGACTCTTATTATGCCATTAGTGTAGCGAGTTATCCCTGATTATTATAGATAAAACCCTAAATTAAGAATATCTAGTAACAATCACCTCAAAATACGAAACAAACTATACCTCTTCGATCGGCTCACTGAAAAAGCTCCCCTGTCCAGCACTCACGCCTAAAATTTGTAATGTTTGCCACTCTTCAAACACTTCAACCCCTTCTGCGCACACCTGTACATCGGTGCGAAATAAACCTGCAATTAAGCTTCTAACAAATAGCTGATTTTCTGCTCGTAGATGTATTTGATTAACGATAGAGCGATGAAGCTTAATTAACGATATAGGGTAATGGTGAATATACTCAGTGCTCACAACTTGTTGACCCACACGATCGACACAGATGCTCGACCCCATTTTATTGATCATATCTAAAGGTGCTACAAGCTGCTTCTGATGCTTAACTAAAATCGCTTCATTCACCTCAAAAATAAGCCTTGGAGCTAAATGTCGGTACTCAAGCAGTGTCGTCTTCAACCAGCGTACGAAGGCGCGGCTGGTTAAGGTATCCAAGCTCAAATTAATACTAAATTTTAAGCTGTTATCCTTGTGTTTAGGCAATATATCAAACATCACCATCTCGATGACCTGACGTTCAATTTGTGGTGTCAGACCGCACTTTATCGCCATAGGTAAAAATAGCGTTGCCCTGACTAAGTTACCCTGCGTATCTCGTAGGCGGCAGGTTACTTCTTGATGATGAGCCAGCGAGTCACTGTCTACGACAGGCTGCGAAAAAAGAAATACTCTTTTGCTCACCAATACATTCTCAAGAAAACTTCGCCAACGTACAGAGCCTTTTGACAAGTCACCGTCAACCGAGCCCTTGTCGTACATAAACCAACTACTCCCGCCCTGGAATTGAGCGGAGCGCAGCGCGAGTTCAGCCTCTTCCATTAACGCATCTTTATCATCACCGACTTTAAAGTAAGCGCCACCTAAATGTATAAAGTCGTCTGGAAGTGGGATAAATGTATTGAGTTGATTAAGGCTCAAACGCAGTAACTTAGCGGCGAGCTGATCGGCCTCAGCTTGAGATATTTGTGGCACGACGACAGCAAATTGATTGTATGAACGTCTTGAGAAAATGCTATTCGCTTTATCCGCTAAGATTTGGTTTACGGTATTAATTAACTGTAACAGCAGCTCGTCGACCTCGTGATCAGCTAACTCTTTACCGAGTAAGTCTAAATCCTCCATCTCAAACAGATACAAAACACCTGGCGTCATCATACCTGAGTGATTACTTAACGCATCCAAGCGGTTTTTCAAAAACAAACTATTACCTATGCCTGTTTCTGCATCTAAAAATGTATTAGAACGAATAAACTGATCAAATCGAGCACGCTCTTTATGAGCATCATCAAGCTCTAACAGCAGGTGCGTTAACGCTCGATTGATTAACCTCGGCTTACCATGCCCCTTTTCGGCCAACGCTTTATCATACTGCCCCGACAGAATAAGACTTGAGCGTTGCGCTAAATGCTCAATCCCTTCAAGGTGCAGTGAGAACCAGCGAAACCCAAAACGTACAAATAGGAATACAGCAAGGCAGCCGATGACAATAATCAGCAATTCATACCAGCCAATATCAGCGCGACTAAATGGTTGAGGTAAAGTAAGCTTCATCGACAACTTGCCACCAGCGAGTTGACTGTGATAGTTCACCCCGCCTCGTTGAGGAGTCGGTGAATGATACTCAAAAATAACGTCTTTGCCTGTCGATAACGTAAAGGCCTGCGCACGATACGCATTAAGTAAAGGCGGTAACCACGCATTAATCTGCCCACTATTTTGCTGCGCTACCTGGTGTTCAACCTGTTGTTCAAGTAAGTTTTCTAGTTCGGTAACCTTTTGCTGCTGAAAGGTATAGGTCAGTTGAATAAAGCTAACCATAGCGGTCAAAAAACAGATGAACGCGACACCTGCCAGTGACATAAGCCAAAAGCTAGTCAGTTTTTTTGTAAGAATTCGAGTCAGTTTCATCTGTCCGCTTCCTGCTGGATCTTATTGTTGCATCTAAACCTGCATCCTCAAGGCGATGGAGAATGACGTAAGCCAACCTTACCTTGCTAGCCTTCAGTTATACAGTAATCGAAAAACTCTCGGCAACAAAAAAGGAGCCATTAGGCTCCTTTTCTCGACAAATAGAGTGCTTATGACTCCATATAGCCTGCAGGTAATTCTTTAATCACTGCAACACCAGATTCAATTGCTGCAATCGCAACCGCTTTGGCCACATTAGGCAAAAGGCGCGCATCAACTGGTTTAGGGATCACGTATTCTGGACCAAACTCTAGTGAGTCAATATTTGGATAGGCTGCAAGTACTGAAGCCGGTACCGGCTCTTTTGCCAAAGCAGCGATTGCGTGTACAGCGGCAATCTTCATCTCATCATTGATTCTTGAAGCACGCACATCTAGCGCACCACGGAAAATGAATGGGAAGCAAAGTACGTTGTTAACTTGGTTAGGGTAGTCGCTACGGCCCGTCCCCATGATTAAGTCTTTACGAACATCATGAGCAATTTCGGGTTTGATTTCTGGATCTGGATTAGAACAAGCAAAAATCACTGGCTTATCTGCCATTAAGGCAACATCTTCAGCAGCTAAAACATCTGGACCAGAAAGACCTAAAAATACATCAGCACCTTTAATCACATCTTGCAGCGTGCGCTTATCAGTGTTGTTAGCAAATAGCGCCTTATACTCATTAATGTCGTCACGACGAGTATGGATAACGCCTTTTCTGTCTAGCATGTATACGTTTTCACGCTGAGCACCACAGTTAACAATCATGGTCATACAAGCGATCGCAGCTGCGCCAGCGCCCATACAGACAAACACTGCGTCTTCGATAGACTTGCCTTGAATCTCAAGTGCATTAAGCATACCTGCAGCAGTTACAATTGCAGTACCGTGCTGATCATCATGAAATACAGGTACATTACAGCGCTCAATCAGTGCCTTTTCAATTTCAAAACATTCTGGCGCCTTGATATCTTCAAGGTTAATACCGCCAAATGTGTCGGCAATCGCTTCAACTGTGTTAATGAACTCTTCAGATGTTCTGTGCTTTACTTCGATATCTGTAGCATCAATATTAGCAAAGTGTTTGAAAAGCAAAGCCTTGCCTTCCATTACAGGCTTAGATGCCAACGGGCCTAAGTTACCTAGACCTAAAATTGCCGTACCGTTAGAGATAACAGCAACTGTGTTGCCTTTACCTGTATAACGGTAAGCATTGTCTGGATTAGCCGCAATTTCACGTACAGGCTCTGCTACACCCGGGCTATAAGCCAGAGCGAGATCCATACTGGTTTCTGCGGGTTTAGTTAGGCAAACAGCTGTTTTGCCTGGAACGGGGAATTCATGATAATCGAGGGCTTGTTGACGAAGATCTGCCATTTTTCTAATCCTGAGTGCGACTAATAATATCCTGAGCGAGAGGTCGGCAACTAAAGTTTCAAATTGAGCAAAAAACAGTTAGTTGATAGCCGCTAAGATACTTGAATCTCAGGTCATTTCAAACAAGTTCTTCTCATTTTTTAACTTTATCGCTATATATTATTCCTAAGGGGCATTTTCCAAGGTTATCTGAGATGGATGTGTCGCATTTAGGCGATATTTGCCGTAAGAAAAGTACAACTTACCTCTTACTATTACGCGGCTTTCAAGCAAATTCAACGTCAAAATGTTGCTAAACTTACCAATATCTTGCTGAGTCATCATCAAAACCAAGTTATTGTCGATATTAAGCTCGAAATTTTGACCTTTTCTTTCATAACCCGTAACAACTCCTCTGACCTCTCGCCATTTATTACTGTCATTACGCGTTAGGTTGTAGGTGGTTAAAGGTTGATAGGCTTTATGACTCCATAAGCCCACTTTATTTGTACGTGCGCTTCGTTCTATTTTACTTAAACACTGCCAAAAATAGTCGTTTTGGTAGACTCGTGCCTTAGCAAAACCATTAGCTAGCATCATCTCTTGCAGATGCTCTAATTGCTCAGTGTAGACATAAGCCAGTGTTCGACCAAACGGATCTAAGCGCTTCTTATCGAAAGCAAGCAACAGCGACTGACCGGGTTTAACGACTTCAGAAAGGAATTTTTTTGCAGGTGTAGCGTAAGGCTGTGAAAGCTCTGGAAATTGAAAGTCAATTTCAGGGGAGTCGATACCGATGAGTCGCACTAAGCGGCCGTCGGTTAAAGTAATAGTATCGCCATCATTGACGTAATCTAACGTAACCGTTTCATTAAACTGCGTCGGTATGCATAGGCTCGCTTGCACAACGAAAACCGGTAAAGATAACAGCAGGACTGCCAGTATTCTAATTAGACTCATGCCACGGCCCTCCTTTTATCAATCCTTACTGTGTCTATAGTGACGACAACACATCAAGATGTAAAAGTACCACGAGCCCATAACCGATAGCTATTCAAACCATACTAATCAGTATAAAGATGTGATTTTTCAGCGAGTAAATATGCTTAGATAGCAAAAAGGCGCCAGAAGGCGCCTTTTTTAAATTCATTGCAGAAGTAATTACTTCTTGCCAAGTGCACCAAAGCGCTTGTTGAACTTGTCGATACGTCCGCCAGTATCCATAACTTTCTGGGTACCAGTGTAGAATGGGTGACATGCACCACATACGTCTAGGTGTAAATCTTTACCTACAGTAGAGTTAATCTTGATAACGTTACCACAAGTACAAGTTGCAGTGATTTCTGCATAATCAGGATGAATGCCTGGTTTCATTGGAATTACCTCAGTAAAAGGCCATGTCGCTCTTCCAACCCGAAGTCGGACACCACATGCAGTTAAAATAAAATTATTTAGGCGCCGAATACTACAGGATCTTATTTGTAGATTCAAGCGCCATTATGTGTGAATAATAAATAATCGCAAAAAGGCCTCAAAAGCCTATTCTATTGCACCCTAGCAAGCAGCCTTAAGCCATTATTCCATCGCATTAAATTGCCTCATAGCCACCTTAGCATCCGCATACTTTTCGAGCGTGACCATCGATGGACACTCTAGGGTCGCTTGCGACTTAAGGCCATTTATACTCTGGTTATTAAAAGCCTTAGGGTTACGCTCAAAAATGGCTAACATCGCCCCATAAGGGCTTATTCCCCAACGTTTAGCTTGTCGATTAGCGATACGCCATAAGGTTTCTTTACCATCAAACTCTATTTGGCAGTCATCTAAACGGCTGACTATCACATCAGCACCACTCACTTTTATGCCACTTGAGGCGACTTCGGTTTGCTTGACCTCTTTAACAGCGCTCGCCTGATAAGTGCTATCGCGCTTATCCCTGCCAGCTTCATTCACCTTGTCATTAAATAAACTCAAGACTTTGACTTGGTACCAGCGATTAACCCGGTACTCCTTTACAATCAATACCGCGTTTTTATCAACCACATCTTCCACCCCTGTCGCCTCGACCATAAAACTGGTCAGAGGCTTAGAGAGCAGTCGCTCTTCACCATTGGCTTGCCGAATTGAGAACTGTACTTTTTTCAGGTTGCTATGAGAGGTAACAATATTGAGCTTTAAGCTAGGGTGCTCACCGAGCTTAAACTGCCTCTCATTAATACTGACATGTGACACTTCTGCCTGAGCCGTTGCCAATGCTGTCATTGCCATCAGCGCGAATATAAATCTCTTCATCAAATGTACCTTAATCCAGTAAAACTTTTTCTTGGCTATTTTTATTAATCATTATTCCAACCAATTGAATAAGCCTGCTTAATCAAGCTTAAGCTAATACCAATTAGTAACAGTAAAATCATCCCAATGCACCCTCTCAAAAGGCCAGCGAGTATGTTTGATCCGCAATAAAATCAATTGCCGCTAGCTCTGATGAAACTCGCTCGGTACACTTAAGGCTAACTTCCCTTCTAAATAGTAATACTATGCCTTTGTTTGTTGAGGTCGCCCTGCCCGTTCCAATGCGACAAAACTTTAGCTACCAAGTGCCTGAACATATCACCATTACGCCTCAAAAAGGCATGCGTGTTCAAGTTCCGTTTGGTCGCCAACAACTCATCGGCCTTATTACGGCAACCAGTGATAGCTGCTCACTTCCACCTAAGCAGATAAAACCGATTGTGGCCATTCTTGATACTGAGCCATTACTGCCAGATTCACTTTATAAATTAACTGCTTGGGCCGCAAGATATTACTTCTGCAGCCTAGGGCAAATGTTATCGCAGGCGATTCCTGTTGCGCTACGTAAAGGCGCAGAGGTCAAAGAATCTAGCGTCACATACTGGACGCTAACCGATGCAGGCAAAGAGGCTGATATCAATCAGCTCAATCGAGCCCCTGCACAGCGAAAGCTACTCCACAGCTTGCGTGAACGCGACATAGAACTCAGTGACATTACCAGCTTAGAGCTAAGCAAAGCCGCAATCAAAGCACTAGATGATAAAGGCTGGATTGAAAAGAAAAGCCGCATACTTGCGACAGACTTAAGCTGGCGCACCGAACTTGAAATGACAGAAGAGCCGCACAAGCTTAACCCAGAGCAAGCCATTGCTGTCGCCACCTTGACCCAGCAGTCAGGCTATCATTGCACCTTACTTGAAGGCGTTACCGGATCAGGTAAGACGGAAGTCTACTTAGCCATGCTTGAAACCGTATTAAAACAAGGCAAACAGGCACTGGTTTTAGTGCCCGAAATTGGTCTAACCCCACAAACCATCAATCGCTTTAGACGCCGATTTAACGTTAAAGTGGCCGTCATTCACTCAGGTCTTACCGACAATCAAAGGCTGGATGCGTGGCGACAAGCAAGATCTGGTGAGGCTGCGATTATTATCGGTACCCGCTCCGCGCTCTTTACCCCGATGCTTTATCCAGGCGTGATCATCTTAGATGAAGAGCACGACTCTAGCTTTAAGCAGCAAGAAGGTGTGGGGTATCACGCCCGCGACTTAGCCGTTATGCGCGGCCATCTTGAACAAGTCCCAGTGCTTTTAGGGACGGCCACGCCATCACTTGAAACACTACAAAATGCGCTCAGCGGCCGCTATCAACATCTGCATTTAGCAAAACGCGCCGGCGCTGCCGAAAAAGTGCGCCAGGGCATTATCGATATTCGCAATCAGCCGCTACGCTCAGGGATGTCTCACGCGCTATTGAATGAGATGCGCATTCATCTCGACGCTGGCAACCAGGTTATCTTATTTTTGAACCGTCGTGGCTTTGCTCCTGCACTTATCTGCCATGAGTGTGGCCATCTACATGAGTGTGACCGCTGCGATGCCTTCTTTACCGTGCATCAAGCCTTAGGCGAAATTCGTTGTCACCACTGTAGCAACCAATACGCCATTCCTAAACAGTGTCATAGCTGTGGCAGTACCATGCTTGCAGGCCAAGGCGTGGGCACAGAACAGCTTGCGTCATTTTTAGAAAAAGAGTTCCCCAATCATCCGGTGGTACGAATAGATAGAGATACCACTCGTAATAAGGGCTCACTCGAAGGGCACCTTAATGCGATCCACAAGGGTGAGTACAAAATCTTAGTTGGCACCCAAATGCTGGCGAAAGGCCATCACTTTCCTGATGTCACCTTAGTGGGCTTATTGGATGTAGATGGTGCGCTATTTAGCGCCGACTTTAGAGCGCCTGAGCGATTTGGCCAGCTCTATACTCAGGTATCCGGCCGCGCAGGGCGAGCCACTAAGCCCGGCACGGTATTGCTACAGACCCATCAGAGCGATAACGCCATGCTGCGAGAGTTGATGCACAAAGGTTATGGTGAGTTTGCTCGCAATCAGTTATTTGAGCGTACTCAAGCACTACTGCCACCCGCTTGGCATATGATCTTAATTCGTGCTGAAGCTCATCAGGCTATTGATGCTGACAACCTGTTAAGCCAAATTGGTGCCCTACTACCGCAAGATGAAGAGTGTGAAGTGATTGGCCCCATGCCTGCGCCGCTTGACAGAAAAGCGGGTAAGTATCGCCGCCAGCTTTTATTCCAGACAAAAAACCGTAACAGACTCCAGTTAGAATTCGAGCGTGCATTGCCACAAATCGAACAGCTGCCACTGGCTAAAAAATGTCGTTGGAGCATAGATAGAGACCCACAAGATCTGCTTTAAATCGACTTTATCGGCTTCAAAGCAGAAAAAGTTCGCTAGAGGATAGTAATTCACCACCACTAGCGGCTAAAATAGTCGGTTACCCCTAATTATTTTTCTTTATGTAAGTGTCGATTAAACGCCAATGAAATCACATACTCAATCTTTACTCGCTGAATCTTTAAATGCTCTTAAACAACAAGGGATTGTTCCTGCTGACTTTGAAGCTCGTATTCAAGTTGACCGAACGAAAGATAAAAGCCACGGTGATTTTGCAACTAACTTGGCAATGATGCTAACTAAAGCTGCGGGCAAAAACCCACGTGAAATCGCTCAGCTATTAATTGATAACTTGCCGACATCAAGCCATGTCGAAAAAGTTGAAATTGCAGGTCCTGGATTTATCAACTTCTTTATCGATGATAACGCCCTTGCTAACCAGCTAATGGCAGCACTCAACAGCGATCACTTTGGTCTTGAGTTACCAACACCACAAACGGTTGTTGTCGATTACTCTTCACCTAACCTTGCTAAAGAGATGCACGTAGGTCACCTGCGCTCAACCATTATTGGTGACAGTGTAGTGCGCGCCCTAGAATTTATGGGTCACAAGGTTATACGTCAAAACCACGTTGGTGACTGGGGCACTCAGTTCGGTATGTTACTTGCCTATATGGAAGAGCTGCGTGCAGCCAACGGCGAGCAAGCCAAGATGGAGTTGTCTGATCTAGAGACATTCTACCGCGCTGCTAAAGTGCGTTTTGATGAATCAGAAGAGTTTGCCATTCGCGCTCGTAAGTTAGTGGTTGCACTTCAATCAGGCGACGAGTACTGCAACAAGCTATGGCGCGAATTTAACGATATTTCGCTAAGCCATTGTCATGAACTATACGAGCGTTTAGGTGTGAGCCTAACCCGTGCAGACGTTCGTGGCGAAAGCGCTTATAACAATGACTTAGCACAAGTCGTTGCCGACTTAGACGCTCAGGGTTTACTGTCAGAAAGTAACGGTGCAAAAGTCGTATTCCAGGACGAATTTAAAAACAAAGAAGGCGAGCCTCTACCGGTTATTATTCAAAAAGCCGATGGCGGTTACCTCTATGCCACCAGCGATTTAGCAGCTATGCGCTACCGCTCTAACGTCCTTAAGGCTGACAGAGCGCTTTACTTTGTGGATTTACGCCAAGCGCTTCACTTCCAACAAGTATTTAAGCTAGCTAAAACAGCTAAGTTTGTTCGTGAAGACATGAGCTTTGAGCACATGGGCTTTGGTACCATGAACGGCGAAGATGGTCGTCCATTCAAAACCCGTTCTGGCGGCGTTGTTAAGTTAATCGATCTGTTAAATGAAGCCGATACGCGCGCATTAGAATTGGTTCGTAGCAAGAACCCAGATATGGATGAAGCTGAACTAGTTGAAATTGCTCGCGTTGTGGGTATCGCATCAGTTAAGTATGCCGATCTTTCAAAGAACCGCGCGAGTGACTATATCTTCAGCTTCGAGCAGATGCTGAGCTTTGAAGGCAACACCGCGCCTTACCTACTCTACGCATACACACGTGTAGCGGGTATTTTCAAGCGCGCTCAAGACGTTGACTTAAGCGATGCAACAATTACTCTAGAGCACGAAAAAGAGAAAGACTTAGGGACTAAGCTGGCTCAATTTGGTGAAGTAATGGCGCGTATGGTCAACAAAGGGCAGCCCCATGCACTTTGTGGCTACCTATTTGAACTGGCTGGTGCCTTTTCAAGTTTCTACGAAGCATGTCCTGTATTGGCCGCCGAAACAGAAGAGTCGAAGAAAAGCCGCCTACTATTGTCTCAGCTAACCGCTAAGACATTGAAGCAGGGTCTGAATCTTCTTGGCCTAGAAACCTTAGAACGGATGTAACCTCCAGCTCATGACAAATCGTGATTATGCAAACCGTAAGCCTGCTCGAAAAGGTAAGAACAGCGCTCGCAAAAAGAGCTCAAAAGGAAGCGCCCCTAAGCGCTTTCCGATTCTGCTGTTGCTTATCACACTTGTAGGCGTTGGTGGCTTTGGCTATTTACTGTGGATATTAAGCAGCAATGATGAACCAGCAACCACACCTGTGGTTGTCGAACAGCCAAAGAAAAAACCAGTAAAGAAAGATCCTGATGCTCTTCCTCCTGCACCGAAAGAGGAATGGACCTATCTTAAAGAGTTAGAAAACAAGAAGGTCGAAGTGGACCTTCCTGAGGTGTCGACTAAACCTAAGCGTCCTTATCAGATGCAATGTGGCTCATTTAGAAAAGAGTCACAGGCTAATGAGCTAAAAGCGATAATCGCTTTCCAAGGACTAGAGGCTCGAGTTCGAAAAGTCCAAGGCACCAGTGGCATTTGGTACAAAGTGGTTCTAGGGCCTTATGACAAGAAACGTGATGCTGAAAGGCAGCGTCACGTGTTGCAAAACTCTGGCACTAACGGCTGCCAAATCTGGCTCTGGGAAGGCTAACGCCCACCAGCAATAATTTAAAACGCTGCCCTGTGCAGCGTTTTTTATGCCAGTACCCTATCTACCCTTGATATTTACTCACGCATCCCCATATCTCTATTATCGTCAACCAGCAGGCAGACCGCCTCTGGCTAGAGAAGAGGATTTATTGTGACCACTATCGTATCAGTACGCCGAAATAACCAAGTTGTTATCGCCGGTGATGGCCAGGTTTCTCTTGGTAACACAGTTATGAAAGGCAATGCTAAAAAAGTTCGTCGTTTGTACCACAACAAGGTACTTGCGGGCTTTGCTGGCAGTACCGCCGATGCATTCACCCTATTCGAGCGTTTCGAAGCTAAACTCGAGATGCATCAAGGTCACCTTATGCGTGCCGCTGTCGAGATGGCTAAAGACTGGCGCTCAGATAAAGTTCTACGCAAGCTTGAAGCTTTACTTGCCGTGGCCGATACAGAGTCTTCACTGATCATTACCGGTAATGGTGATGTTGTTCAGCCTGAAAATGATCTTATTGCGATAGGTTCTGGTGGCGCCTTTGCCCAATCAGCTGCGACTGCACTGCTTGAAAATACCGATTTAAGTGCACTCGAAATCGCTGAAAAATCGCTGACAATTGCAGGTAACATTTGCGTGTTCACCAACCAATTTAAGACTATCGAAGAATTAAAGTACTAAGCCTAGCGCTCAGTACCACGCACTAAATAAAAAGTACTAAACGATTCATTCGTTTATACGAAAAATGCTGCAAAGCATGAGGAAAGATTATGTCTGAGATGACACCACGTGAAATTGTTCATGAGCTAGATAGCCACATTATTGGCCAGCAAAAAGCTAAACGTTCAGTGGCCATTGCCCTACGTAACCGCTGGCGTCGTATGCAGCTTCCTGCCGATCTTCGTCAAGAAGTCACGCCAAAGAACATTCTTATGATTGGTCCAACAGGTGTAGGTAAAACTGAAATTGCTCGTCGCCTAGCTCGGCTAGCAAAAGCGCCATTTATTAAAGTCGAAGCGACTAAATTTACTGAAGTGGGTTATGTCGGTAAGGAAGTCGAGCAGATTATTCGTGATTTAACCGACTCAGCTATCAAGCTTACTCGCGAAGAGCAGATCAAAAAATGTAAATTCCGCGCAGAAGAAGCTGCTGAAGAGCGTATTTTAGATGCCTTGCTACCTAAGCCGAAAGAAGATTGGGATAGCGAAAAAACGGATAGCAGCGCAACTCGTCAAATTTTCCGTAAAAAACTACGTGAAGGTCAGCTAGACGACAAAGAAATTGAGATCGATGTTGCCGCGCCGCAAGCTGGTATCGAGATCATGTCTCCTCCAGGTATGGAAGAGATGACGAACCAACTACAAAGCATGTTCCAAAACATGGGACCTGGTGCCAGCAAGCGTCGCAAGATGCCAATCAAAGAAGCTTATAAGCTATTGATTGAAGAAGAGGCGTCTAAACTGGTTAATCAAGAAGATCTTAAAGAGCAAGCCATTGAACTGGTTGAGCAACACGGCATCGTGTTCCTTGATGAGATCGATAAGATCTGTAAGCGCGGCGAATCATCAGGCCCTGATGTGTCTCGTGAAGGCGTTCAGCGCGATCTACTTCCTCTGGTTGAAGGTTGTACCGTTAATACTAAGCACGGCATGGTAAAAACCGACCATATCTTGTTTATCGCCTCTGGTGCTTTCCAGATGTCTAAGCCTTCGGATCTTATCCCTGAGCTTCAAGGCCGCCTACCTATTCGTGTCGAGTTAGATGCGCTGTCAGCAGGTGATTTCAAACGCATTCTAACTGAGCCGCATGCGTCGCTGACGGAGCAATATATTGCTCTGATGGGGACAGAAGGTGTCACGATTGAATTTACTGAAGATGGTATCGACAGTATTGCAGAAGCGGCATGGCAAGTGAACGAGCGCACAGAAAATATCGGTGCACGTCGTCTTCACACTGTTATGGAACGCTTAATGGAAGAGTTGTCTTATGAAGCTTCTGACAAGTCTGGTTCAGTGACGGTTATTGATGCCGCATACGTGAAAGCAAGCCTAGATAACTTAGTTCAAGACGAAGATTTAAGTCGCTACATTCTCTAAGCTAAACTTAGAAAACGAGCCACTGCAATAGCAAAATAAGTGATAGCGGTTAAGGACAATCTTGTGCTTAACCGCTATTGTATTTTCAATACTCTCTAAATCATTTTGGTTACATAGATGACTCAAGATAACAACACCCCAAATGTTGAAGCGCTTAAGCTGAAACGCAAATCTCGCCAGCTTGAGATGACATTCGATAATGGTGAAACCTTTCAGTTGAGCTGTGAGATGTTGAGGGTTTACTCGCCTTCGGCTGAGGTCCATGGCCACGGTAATCCAGTACTGGTGACCCACAAGAAAAACGTCAACATCACCGCTATCGAGCCTGTTGGTAACTATGCGGTAAAAATCGTCTTTGATGATGGCCATGATACCGGTTTGTTTTCTTGGAAAGTCTTGTACGATCTTGCCACCCACCAAATAGAGCTGTGGGAAAAGTATCTTGCTCGTCTACGCGCGGCAAAAGCCAGTCGTGAACCATTAATCGATATGACTGTGAAGTATCACAAGTAGTACGTTTTACGAGATCGCCTAAAGCCTTTTAGGTGATCTACATCTTCTCTTTCGACTGTAGTTATTCGTTCAAATCACAAAACTCTGCCTATACCCGCCACTTTTCTGTGAGCAAATACAAAAAAATGCGCATATTTCAGCCTATGCGGACTTATGTCCTCTATACATACCGCATCGAGATTTACTATCTGCTGCAATCAAAAAAGAGGATAACTCATGACTGCACATATCAATGGCAAAGCAGGCGATTTTGCTGAAACAATCATCATGCCGGGCGATCCACTTCGCGCCAAATACATCGCAGAGAATTTTCTAGAAGATGCTGTTGAAGTAACCAACATCCGTAATATGCTAGGTTACACCGGCTTCTATAAAGGCCAGCGCATATCGGTAATGGGCCACGGTATGGGTATTCCATCTATGGTGCTATACGCCCATGAGCTTGTTGCTGACTTTGGGGTAAAGCGCATTATTCGAGTCGGTAGCCTTGGCGCGACTCAGCAACACGTTAAAATTAATGACGTAATTCTAGCTCAAGCAGCGGGTACTGATTCACCCACTAACGCTAAGCGTAGCAGCGGTTATCAGATGGCCACTTCGGCAACCTTCGACCTACTGCATAAAGCCTATATGATCGCACAGCAAAAGCAGATCAACGTTAAAGTCGGTAACGTATTTAGTGGTGACATGTATTACGATCCTGATGAAGATATGATCCCAGCTCTTGAACGTTTTGGCGTATTAGGCGTCGATATGGAAGTGGCGGGTCTATACGGCCTTGCCCACCACAAAGGCTTTGAGTCACTCGCGATTCTAACGGTTTCTGACCACTGCTTAACTGGCGAAGAGACCAGTGCAGAAGCGCGTCAGCTCACCTTTAACCAAATGATTGAGCTGGCCTTAGAAACAGCCTGTCAATAAGACTCAAATAAGCCGCTCGAAGCCTAGCTTCCAGCGGCTTTCTTTTTAATGATTCGTTTTTAGCTGGTGATACAGCAACAATAGGAATAGATGATGAAAAACAAAATATCTCTAACCTTGCTCAGCTTTTTAGCCAATTTCGTGATGGCAGGCTTTGCAACCCAATTCGGTATGCTAATAGAACCGATTAGCGAAAAATTCTCTGCCAACGTAAATGAAGTCGCTTCCATCTTCTCGCTGCTTAATGGCGGCGCGCTAGCCGGTACTATTGCTGCCTTTTTCTTAATTGAAAAGATTGGTATAAAGCGTATCACCCTACTCAGTTATGTCAGTATTGCCCTGAGCGCTGCAGCCCTTCACTTTACCGGCTCACTGAGCATCGTGATGGTCGCAATGACGGTGATCGGCCTTTGTGGCGGTGTAGGCCTTTGTATTGCGGGTACGATAGTGGTATCGGTATGGAAGGACAAAATCCAAAGCACCATGCTAGTGGTACAAGATGCCACCTTTAACGTGGCAGGAGTGGTCTTCCCATTAATCACGACCTATGCACTAAGTAATGCACTTTCTTGGAGCTACAGCTACCTTGCCGTCGGTATCGTTGCACTCGCTACAGCAGCAATAGCACTCGCCACAAACTTCGAGCTTTGTGAGACTAAGGGCAAGACTGAAGCAAGCAAAGATCAATCGGAGTGGAACCTAGGCATTATTAGCGGCGGTTTAGGCTTATTTCTTGGTATGTTAGCGCTTTATACCTTCCTAACTTGGGCGCCGATGTTCGTTAAGACTAAATTCGACATCCCATTTGAAGAAGCCGGTAACATCATCACTCAGTACTGGTCTGCTGCTTTAGTGGGTGCGTTAGTATCAACAGTGATTGTATCGAGAGTTAAAATCCAACACTTTATTATGGGTATGATTTCACTGGCATTAGTCATTACCAGTCTTATCGTCACCACAGATAACTTAAACTGGATTGGCTATTTAACCTATGGCTATGGTTTTGCTTGTGCCGCACTGTATAACGCCTTTATCGCTTACGGTGTATCGTTTGTGAAAAATGCCAGTAGCCGAAATGTGTCGTATATCTTAATTAGTGGTAGTGCTGGCGCAATGTTCAGCCCAGCTATAAGCTCACTATTTGAAAGCATTATCGGACTACAAACCGTCATGTACGCAATTCCGGTTATCTACGCGCTTATCATTGCAATGTTGATACTGTCTAATCGCCAAAAAGTCGCGTTAACTCAACAAACAGCATAAAGCTCAGGCTCAGTTTGCACATAATAGCTCTAAACCTACATATAGGTTTAGAGCTATTCAATAAACGCTTTCAACCCTTCTAAATCACAAATGATGAGCCCCTCTTTTTCTCGCTTTATTAGTGTAAGATCTTCGAGTTTTTTGACTGCACGGCGATAAACCCTGTCAGTTGTCGCAAAGCGCTCCGCCTCTAAATAACATTTAGTAAACCCTTCTACCGGCTGGTCTTTTAAATACTGATGATAAAGATCATAGGCGATGTTATACGCTATCGGATAGAGCATTCTGCGGGTAAAAATATCGACTGTGTCCTGATAATCGATGGCTATTGCACTGGCAAAAAACAGTGCAAACTGCGGCGTTTTGAGCAATGCCTGTTGCAGCTTGTCACCATTAATAATCGAGATCTCTAACGTTTCCTCTGCAATGATATCCAGCTGGCATAGATAATCGGTAAAGAACTCCATTTCGCCAAATAGCTGTGAATCACAGGTCATGGTCCCCAACTGAAAGCTGCGGCCATTTCTGGCGGTATAGCCCATAGAAATCCGTCCATGAGGCACCAGGATTAACGCATTAACCTGTTGACCTTGCTGCATCAACTTGTGCTGCGCTGCTACAGTTTTGGTCTCAGTAATGCACTCTCGCATAATCTGCTCAATAGCATCATGCTCTTGCTCCCATAAAGAATGGAAGCGCCCTTTTGCGAGTGGTTTTAGCTGCATAGTTTTGTTGGTCTAGTTTACATTCAGGCGATTGATGTTTTTATTATACGCCTTTGTTAGCATACAGGGCACCTTGCTCAGGCTAGGGGCTCTTTTTCTGCCAACTCACTGGTAAGCTTACGTTGTCCCATAGTGCTTTGCATAATACCTCGGGCTGGCTCCAATTCCCTTGCAGTAACCATGTGACTAGCGCATCCCCCACTTCTGGGTATTGAATCGCTTCTGGCATGGGGTCTTTTAACCAACGCCTTAATGCATGCGGATCTAAATGTGTTTTCATGCACTCTGCCGCGCCTAACAGCTCTAGCGCTGCCACGTTAGACTGCTGCTCAAATTGCCCTAATAAAGGCTTAATCAATAACTTTTTACCCAGTGTTAATGCTTCGCTGGCAAGCTCAAAGCCCGCATTGCCAATCACCCCCCCACAACTTGCCATCGCCGCTTTAAAACCAGCTCTATCAAAACCATGCCACTGAATATGCTCGGGCAAAGGATGGCGAGCTGTAGATGCGTGATATACCAAAAAGGTATAGTCGCTAAAGGGGGTAAGAAATTTTATGATCTCATTCGGTGATTCAAAGGGGAGGTAGACTAAGATCTTGTGTGCTAGTTGTTTCTGCACTTTATCCACCTCGACAAACGGCGGTAAAATTGGAAAGCCGAAGTGATGCCAGTGACACCCTAAAGCAATATCCACAGGCGCAAAATAACTTAACATGACCTCATTAAACCAACTGTCACCCACTTTAGGGACGGGGTAGTTCAATGCGGCTTGGTGACTAATCCCGATAGAAGGGATGCCTTGATTTTTTGCGGCCCAGGCTGACACTGGTTCAAAGTCATTGAGCACTAAGTCATAACCGCTTAAGTCTAGATTCTTAATGTCTTTAATAAAGCCAAACCAGGCATTCTGTTTTGCGGTTTTTGCCACACTCACTCGACCATTTGCAGTGGCAAATGTCAGCCCAGATTGAACCTGATACTCACCAAAACATTGCATATCAAAGAACTGCTCTGATGAGCGACCAGAAAAAAAGAAATCAACATCTACACCTTGTCGCTGAAGGGCTTTTGCCATCACCCTGGCGCGGCTTAAATGACCATTCCCCGTACCTTGAACACCATAAAGAATTCGCACATGACACTCCTAAATAAATTGCTGACTCAGTAATACAGAGACGATGCCCAGCAATGCGCCTGCAACAATATCGAGTGGGTAATGCACACCCAGCACCACCCGAGCGAGACCTATAGCCAAAGCCCAAGCTACGGCGATGTAAAAAAGTTGCGGGTAAATAAAGTAGATACTGGTTGCCATAACAAATGCCGCTGCGGTATGACCTGATGGCAAACTAAATTTATCTGCGGGTTCAAAGCTTGCCACACCGTCAGCTAAGGCATGACAAGGGCGAGGCCTGCGGATCATATTCTTGAGTGCAAAATACAACGGTAACTCAACAAGGTATGCAGCAATCATCGAGTTAAGCAGATACTCACCTTTGCTATCGATGATGAGAAATATCACCGCCATATAAAGGTACACTGGACCGTTGCCAGATGCAGATAGGGAAAGCGCCCACTTTTGCAGCCCGTGCTGCAGACCTTGCTGGACTATATAACGGTAAAGGGACCTATCTAACGTCGTTATCGAAGCCATTATCATTACCTCCCAATTATTTTTACGCTCTTATATCATTGGCAAGCTATGAAAACTCCATGACACCACGGTGACAACTTATCTAAAGTTTTATGACACACATTAATTAAGTCTGAGCGAATGAACGCGATAACGGCCAGGTGAGCTTACAATTAGCGTGTATAACCACAATGAATAACGTCAGATAAGCGAATGCAATGACAAATGACAATGGAAGTAACGATGGGAAGTAAGGATAGGAATAAACAAACGGAGGTAACCAGCCCGATAGCAAAGTACACTAGGCTGGTTTAATAGGCGTTTTGCAGACTACTCAGAGGCAAGCTCAGCATTATTACGATTACGATAAAGCTTTAATAAATGGTATATGTTGATACAGGCAACGAAAGCATTCATACCCGCTACAGGCCATGCTTCAATTGATGCGCCGTAAATGACAAACAGCGAACATCCGGTAAAGTTAAGACATCTCAACCAAATAATGTCTTTCATCATAAGTGAAATCGCCACCATCACTGATGCGGCATAGCCGATGATCTCAATAGTATTAACAGCTTCCATAAGGCACCTTTTTTAGGCCCTATGCCTTCCCTAAGCTAGCTGGGGGATCCTTGCCCCTAAAGCGGGTAAAAATTAAAGTTTAAGTCAAATTATCTGACAACATGCTAACAAACATAGCCACTAATTGTAATAATAAAACGTCATATAATGACTTGAATCATGTTTTTGTGGCTTTATTGAACAAATGGGAGAAAAATTACTACAACAAACTCAAACGCTGTCTTAATAGACAATTGCGTGATTGATAACACTTTTCTTTTTAAGAATCCCTTATATACTGAGTGAAACTACTTGCTTGCTCGGACTTCTGAGCATCTCTATCTATCAGGAGTGTTCTTATGGAATACAACACCTCAGAACTTTGTGACACTTATATCGATGTTGTTGATGTTGTCGAACCCATGTTCAGTAATTTCGGGGGTTGTAACTCTTTTGGTGGCTCAATTAGCACCATTAAATGTTTTGAAGACAATGGCCTTATCATTGATGCCGTTCAAGAAGATGGAGAAGGTAAAGTACTATTAATTGATGGCGGTGGATCACTTCGCCGTGCACTTCTCGATGCCAAAATTGCAGAAGTCGCTGTAGCTAATAACTGGGAAGGTATCATCGTTTACGGTACTGTTCGTGATGTTGATGCACTAGAGGATTTAGACATTGGTATCCAAGCATTAGCCTCGATTCCTGTTGGCGCTGACAGCAATGCAGTGGGTGAACTAGAAATCCCGGTAAACTTTGGTGGTGTAACTTTCTTACCAGGCGATCACGTCTATGCTGACAACACTGGTATCATTCTTTCACCAGAGCCGCTAGACATCGACTAATCTGATAGAGAACAGGCGCTATTGAGCCATTTTATAAAGTCAGTTCTATAAAGTTAGTTCGTTTATTTCAGTCTCGAGCCAGCTCAAGATGATTTAAAAACCAGTCCTAAGTGACTGGTTTTTTTGTGCCTGTATTTATCCGTTAAGCTCTATACCTCTCTCCCCTACTTGCGAATAGGATTAATCCGCTTAAACTAACGGCTATCAGAGCTAACAATAAGAATAATAACATGCAGCATTTGACACTCTTCAACCAAGCCACACTTCTAACGCTGCTCAATACACGCGATGGCGAAACCAAGCTAGGACAAAGAGTTCAGCTTGCGGATCACAATTTAGATCTCAGCAGTAATTTGGCGCTGGCTAAACAAAATGGTGCGCGCTTTGCTCTTATCGGAATAGGAGAGGATATTGGTCCTCGGGCTAATTTAGGCAGAGGAGGCGCAACCGATGCATTTGATAGCGCCATGGGCCAATTTCTTAATCTGCAGTCAAACCGATTCCTCAGTGGCCAACAATGCTTAGTACTAGGGCAAATTAATACCCAAGATCTTCAGCTTCCTAATAGCGCGTCAGCTGATGAGTTACGCAACAATGTCGAGCTATTGGACGAGCGAGTCATGCTAATTCTGTCTCAGGTCTTTAGCGCAGGACTCGAACCTATCGTCATTGGAGGCGGGCATAACAATGCCTACGGCTTATTAATGGCTGCAAAAAGTGCATTTAAACGCCCTATCGCGGCGGTGAATATGGATCCACATTCAGATTTTAGGCCTAAAGAAGGCCGCCATAGTGGTAATGGTTTTAGCTACGCAGCAGCGTCGGGGGCACTAGGCTATTATCATGTAGTTGGCCTACATGAACTAAAAAATAGCGAAACGACACTCGAGCAACTAAAAGCTTTTGGTGGCCATTGGCATAGCTTGCAGCAGATCTGGGTTCGTCGTGAGATCAGCCTAGAAACAGCATTAAAAACGATAAGCAAAGATCTTAATAACACCCAACTTCCCGTAGCTATAGAGCTCGATCTTGACGCCATCACTAACATGCCAAGCAGTGCATCCACCGCCGCTGGTGTACCGTTACTCGATGCACTGCATTATGTCAGTTATATCGCCAAACATTGCCCAAGCGCCTACCTGCATTTAGCAGAAGCGGCGCCTAGTTGCCATGTTGCAGGAGCAGAAGCCGGCCACCGTGAAACAGGCCAAAGCATTAGTGAATTGATCTACTCCTACATAAGCGGACGTATTAATGCTCTATAGCCAGTAATAATTATTCAACATTGGTAAAGATTGTGGTGTAATGCGCTGTCAATTTTGCGATAGCCTGCGTCATCACTCATTTTTTATTATCATTCGATGGATAGTTAACCTTCGTCACAGAGTGGTAGATGAAAGATTCAGCAATCCAGTTCAATGGCTTACAATCGCAACAATTTAATTGCTAACGTTATAGGAATAGATAGATGTCAGAGGACACTCCAAAGAGCACTCACTTCGGTTACAAAACGATTGAAGCAGAGAAGAAAGCCGACATGGTCGCTGGCGTATTCCATTCTGTCGCCGCAAAGTACGACATTATGAATGACGTCATGTCTTTCGGTATCCACCGTATGTGGAAGCGCTTCACTATCGAAAGTGCAGGTGCGCGCCCAGGTATGAAGGTGTTAGATTTAGCCGGTGGTACCGGTGATTTAACGGCTAAGTTTTCTCGCATTGTCGGTGAAACAGGCCAAGTGACGTTAGCTGATATTAACGACTCAATGCTTAAAGTGGGTCGTGAGAAGTTAAGAGATAAAGGTATTGTAGGCAACGTGAATTACGTGCAAGCAAACGCTGAAGCACTGCCTTTTCCTGATAACCACTTTGATATCATCACCATTGCTTTTGGTCTACGAAATGTAACCAATAAAGATGCAGCGATTGCATCAATGCTGCGCGTATTAAAGCCGGGCGGAAAGCTACTGGTACTTGAGTTCTCTAAACCTCAGCATGAAATTATGCGTAAAATTTACGATCTGTATAGCTTTAAAGTACTGCCAAAGATGGGATCACTCATCACCAAAGATGCAGACAGCTATGAATATCTGGCTGAATCTATCCGTATGCACCCAGATCAAGATACCTTAAAGCAGATGATGGAAGATGCGGGCTTTGAACAAGTCAACTACACCAACATGACTGACGGTATCGTTGCCTTACACAAGGGCTATAAATTCTGATTGGACTCACTATGTCTCGTGACCTGCCATTACTTGCCTGCGCCGCGATAGAGATCAGTTTAAATAAGCTGATCTCGCAATCTCCTGAAGACTACGCAAAGTTGCGTACTCTTCACGGCAAGGTCTTATGCATTCAACTATCACAGCTCAACTGGCCGCTTTACTTTTTATTTGCCAAAGAGATCCAAGTTTTCTCTCGCTACGAAGGCGAAGTTACCACTAAAGTGAATGCCGATATCACTACGCTTTACCAGCTGACTGAAGGTGCCAACCTTACCGAGCTGATTAAGCAAGATAAACTCAGTCTCGAAGGTGACTTAAGCCTATTACAGACCTTTAGTCATTATATGCAGCAAATTGAGATTGACATAGCAGAGCCTATCTCACGCTATATTGGTGACGCGCCAACGCACTTTCTTAGCCAAGGCCTCAAACAAGCCAAAAATGACCTGACAGATGTGCTGCGTAAAACTCGCTCACACCTTGGCCAGCTCACAATCGAAGAATATAGGCTCGCTCCTCATAAACTCGAATATATCCATTTAAGTGATAGAATCGATGATTTAGCTGTCGATGTCGACGCTATGGCTACACGAGTAGACCAACTTATCAACAGGGTAAAAATGAAACCATGACAGTAAAAAGTATCAGGCGCGCTTATCACGTCATTCGTACTGCTTTGCATTACGGACTCGATGATTTAATTCCTTCTAAGTTAACGCCTTGGTACTTCAAACTGTTAAGGGGTTGCTTCTTCTGGCTACGAAACCAACACAAAGATAAAGTGGGTGGTGAACGTTTAAAGTTAGCAATGCAGGAGCTTGGGCCGGTTTACATCAAATTCGGCCAGATGCTATCGACGCGTCGAGACCTACTATCTGATGAATGGGCCGAAGAGCTTGCGATGCTGCAAGACAGAGTGCCGCCTTTTGATTCAGCCATTGCGCGTGCCTCTATAGAATCGGAGCTCAATGCCCCTATTGAAACCTATTTCGATGACTTTAACGATACACCGTTAGCGTCAGCTTCTATCTCTCAAGTTCATACTGCAACACTTAAATCTAATGGTGCAGCGGTGGTTTTAAAAGTTTTACGCCCCGATGTCGAACAAAAAGTACATGCTGACATCCTCTTGATGTCGCAAGCAGCCGCTGTCTTAGAAAGTTTACTCGGTGCCAATAACCGCTTACGCCCAGCAGAAGTGATTGAAGACTATCGCACCACAATTGAAGGCGAACTAAACCTCAAGCTTGAAGCCCTTAATGCCATAAAGTTACGTAATAACTTCCTCGATTCCAATGCGTTATATATTCCGTATATGTACGAGGAACTATGCTTTACCCGCCTTATCGTAATGGAGCGCATTGATGGTGTACCCGTTTCAGATAAAGCCGCGCTAGAGGCACAAGGCACTAACTTAAAGTTGCTTGCAGAACGCGGGGTGGAACTCTTCTTCACACAGGTGTTCCGTGATAACTTTTTCCATGCCGATATGCACCCAGGCAATATTTTTGTTAGCCGTGAGCACCCTAACGATCCTTTCTATATCGGTTTGGACTGCGGCATTATGGGCACTTTAACCGATGAAGATAAGCGTTACTTAGCTGAGAATTTTTTAGCCTTTTTCAATCGCGATTACCGCCGTATTGCTCAGTTATATATAGAATCAGGCTGGGTTTCGCCAGATACCGATGTCGGTGCATTTGAACAAGCAGTAAAAGTCGTTTGTGAGCCTATGTTCAACAAGCCACTGGATGAGATTTCATTTGGACACGTTTTACTCGAGCTTTTTAGAACGGCTCGGCGTTTTGACATCGTTGTTCAACCCCAACTGGTACTACTCGAAAAAACCTTGCTGTACATCGAAGGGCTAGGCCGTCAGCTATACCCACAACTAGACTTATGGCAAACAGCAAAACCTTTTTTAGAGCAATGGATGGCGGAGCAAGTTGGGCCAAAAGCAATGGCCGACAAGGTTAAGAAACAGTTACCTTATTGGGCCGAACATTTGCCAGAATTACCAGAGCTTATCTACGACAACCTAAAAATGGGTCGCAACCTATCTAAAAACCAGAATAATTTGTTAGATCGGTATCTCAAACATCAGCAAAAAGCTCATAAAAGTAACTATCTTTTAATTACATCAGCTGTTTTAGTGATCTGTGGCACTATTTTGTTAAACGAAGACGCTACACTATGGCCCTCTTATGGCAGTATTGGCATAGGCATCACTCTGTGGGTGCTCGGATGGCGATCTAGACCAAAGAATCGCAAAATTTAGCTAGACCTAAATAACCAAAGGTTCATAATGGAACCAGTATCTAATTAAGAGGATTCATCCATGGGTGGCATTAGTATTTGGCAACTTCTTATTATTGCTTTGATTGTCGTATTATTGTTTGGAACTAAGAAGTTACGTTCACTAGGCGGCGATTTAGGTGGTGCAGTTAAAGGCTTTAAGAACGCAATGTCTTCTGAAGAAGAAAAGAAAGCTTTAGAAGAAAACGCAACTGACAAACCAACTGCTGACACTGCAAAAGTGACAGAAACTGCAAAAGTTGCAGAGACAGCCGAGAAAAAGGCTGAGTCTAAAGGCAAAGAACAGGCGTAATCGACTATGTTCGACGGTATCGGCTTTATGGAGTTGCTGCTGATTGGGATCTTGGGCCTTGTCGTACTTGGCCCTGAAAGACTCCCAACCGCTGTGCGCTCAATTTCTAGCTGGATCCGCGCCATGAAAAAAATGGCTAACTCGGTAAAAGACGAATTAGAGCAAGAGCTTAAAATTGAGCAACTGCACTCTGATTTGAAAAATGCAGAGAGTCAGGGTTTAAAGAACCTTTCTCCAGAGTTACAGGATTCAATCGATCAATTAAAAGAAGCGGCTCAATCTGTTAATCGTCCTTATCAAGTAGAAGACGTTCCAGCGGCGAAGGATACACCAGCCAAAGAAACCCCTCCTGCAGAGACAAGTGCGACAACGAGTGCTAATTCAGACAAACCTAACGGGTAGTCCATGTCACAACAGCAGCCATTAATTAGCCATTTGCTTGAATTACGCACTAAGTTGCTAAAAGCAATTGGCAGTGTTCTTTTGGTATTTATTTGCTTAGTCTACTGGGCTAACGATATCTACCATTATATGGCCACCCCATTAATGCAAGTTCTGCCTGAATCAAGCAGCATGATTGCAACTGATGTAGCTGCGCCATTTTTTGCCCCTTTTAAATTAACACTGGTTCTGTCGTTTTTTGTTGCAGTTCCTTATGTTCTTTACCAAGTGTGGTCTTTTGTCGCACCTGGTCTATATAAGCATGAAAAGCGTCTGGTTGTGCCATTACTAACCAGTAGCACACTCCTTTTTTATCTAGGTATCGCTTTTGCTTACTATATAGTTTTTCCGGTCGTCTTTGGCTTCTTCGCCAGTGCCGCACCAGAAGGGGTAGAGGTCGCAACTGATATCAGCAGCTATCTAAGCTTTATTCTAAAGTTGTTCTTTGCTTTTGGTTTAGCGTTTGAAATCCCTGTAGCAGTGATTCTGTTATGCTGGGCAGGTGTAACAACACCTGAAGACCTGAAACAGAAACGCCCTTACATTGTTGTTGGCGCCTTTGTTATCGGTATGCTTTTAACGCCTCCAGATATTATCTCACAAACGATGCTAGCAATTCCTATGCTAATTTTGTTTGAAGCAGGTTTGATTGCCGCACGCTTCTACAGCAAAGGTAATCAAGACGACGAAAGCGAAGACGGAGATGAACAGAAAGAATCTGAGTCACAATAGACTTTCTTGTTAAGCTTATAAAAAGGTATTATCTCGTTATAAATCAACAGAGATAGTGCCTTTTTTTGTTTTTACAGCATTAAACCATCAATAACATTAATGTTTCAATTCGCCTAATAAAATGTAAAATCAGTCTAAAACCTGCTTTATAAAAATAAAAGGAAGTTATTGATGATCAAGCAACACTTATTGCTACTTACCACAGCGTCTTTACTTATCTCAAGCGGCGCCCATGCATCCGTTGAAACTCAGTTAACACAATGCGCAGCAATTCAAGATAAGCTCGAACGATTAATTTGTTATGACAAGCTTTCTTCATCACTAAATTCAACTAAAACTGGACAGCTCCCAGTTACAGAAACCGTCGCCGTTGCGGCATCAACCACTGCCGTCGCATCAACGGCAAACAAAACATCACATGATGACTTTGGCCAAGTAAAAAAAGCCGACAAAGAAGAGATAAGCAAGATCTACCTAGAGGTAGCAAAAGTATCTAAAGATGCTTACGGCGCCTTAAAAATTTCATTTGCCAACGATCAAGTCTGGAAACAAACAGATAACCGCACCTTCCGGATAAAACCAGGGCAAAAAGTCTTTATTGAAAAAGCGGCTTTTGGTTCATTTATGCTAGGTACGGATGACCGTAACACGACTATTCGAGTAAAGCGTCTAAAGTAATGCCTCAATATATGGATATAGCTGTCAATCTTATCGGCAGCTCGCTTGAAAAAAATATTCAACGTGTAATTGAAGATGCGACTAATCAGTCGGTCACTTCTATGGTTGTTATTGGTAGCCACTTAGATGAAAGCAAGCACGCTATCGCCCTATGTGAGCAGTTTCCTGATCAACTCTATAGCACTGCAGGTATTCACCCTCATCATGCCAGTGAATGGCAAACAAGTAGCGCTAACACTATCCGTATGCTTGCACAGTCGCCATGCGTCATTGCCATAGGCGAATGCGGTCTTGATTACAATCGAGATTTTTCACCACGGGATGTGCAGCGAAACGTTTTTGCTAAGCAGCTAGCGCTCGCTGTTGAGCTAGAAATGCCAGTGTTAATGCATGAACGCGATGCTCACCCAGATTTCTTAGCTATTTTAAAAGAATATCGCACAGATCTCCCCGCAGCGCTGCTGCACTGTTTTACAGGCAATATGCAGTCTCTCGAAGCTTATATAGAGCAAGATATTTATCTTGGGGTTACTGGGTGGGTTTGTGATGAGCGCCGTGGCCAAGAGCTGGCTTCGATTGTCCCGTATATTCCAGATAACCGTCTTCTTATCGAAACAGACAGCCCATACCTTTTACCAAGAAGTATGCGGCCAAAGCCTAAGTCGAGTAAAAACGAACCCAAATATCTACCTTATATCGCTCAGTATATTGCCGATCTAAAAAAACAAGACATGAGTACTTTTGCAGATAATACCTATAAAAATAGTCGCCGTTTTTTTGGATTGGATTTTTAATGCTTTTTCACTTTCAGCTTATTGCTCTTATCGCTCTATTCAGCTTTTCTAATATCGTCAATGCCGAAAACCACCAATTTGTCAGTGAACAACACACCACAGAGGTTCAGCTATCACCTCAGCTATATATTGCTGAGGCACTGCCAGACTCGAACATACAGCAAGCCGTAAACTTTACAGAGCGACAATGGCAACCATACGATCCTAAAAGCATCACAGGGATTGGGCAAAAATCGTATTGGGTTAGGTTCAGTCTTAAGCAGCAGAACCATGAACCTAGACAGCAGATTTTGTCGATAACCAACCCGCATATTGATTATATTGAGCTATACCATTTTAACCGTTCGACTCTAGTGGAGCAGCTAAATGTCGGCGATAACTATCCCTTTAGTCAAAGACCTATTCTAAGCACTGACTTTTTATACCCTTTTAGCAGCCAACAACATGATAGCCATAGATTCTACTTACGAATAAAGGGGACTGGCTCAGCGTACCTCCCTATCACCTTATGGAACAGCGACGCTTATTATCAAAATGCGGAGCAGCAGTCTATTTTCTATGGTTTTCAGATAGGTGTACTGATGGCTATTGGTATCTTTAGTTTACTGATTGCCATCACATCCAATTCATTCAGTTATAGCTATTATGCAGGTTATGTACTTTCTATTACTCTATTTGTCGCGACCCTGCACGGCTTAGCCTTTCGATTTATTTGGCCAAATTGGCCGATTTTTCAAGAGTACGCATTACCAGCCCTGCTAAGCTTATCAATGATGTTCGCCTTCCTGTTCTCAGAGAAGGTTATGCAACTAAAACATCACAACCAAGCCATGCTAAGGCTCTGCCGTTCCAGTGCAGCCCTTTCTGTATTGCTGCTGTTTCTTGGCTTACTACTTAACTACACGGCCGCGCTAATTATTAATATTTACGCCGTCATGTTTGCAAGCCTTATGCTGATGTATATGTCGGTGACCCAAGCAATTAAGGGCTACAAGCTAGCAAAACTATTTGCGATTGGCTGGGCGGGCATGATGCTAGGTGCGTTGATATCCGGGGCTATCTATTTAGGCCTGCTCAATTGGACTATTGACCCTAAAACCCCTTTTTTGGTTGGACTAAGCATAGAAGTTATTTTTATGGCTGCGCTATTAGCCATCCGCTATAACGACGAACGTTTATCTAAACAGAAAGTCCAAAAAGAGGCCTTAGCCCAAGCAAAACTTGCCAAAGACAATAAAGAAGAAGCGCTACGAATTGAAGCCAGAAGTAGTGAGCAATTAGCCCAAATGGTACAAGAGCGAACCCTTGAGTTAGAGATTGCTTTAAGAGAGCTTAATGAAGCGAATCAAAAGCTCACCGAACAGACAACAAAAGACAGCCTTACCGGCGTGAAAAACCGTAATTCATTTGATCGGCGTATTATTGCAGAGGGCCGAATTAGCCGTAGGCAGCAGTCTCCAATGGCAATTTTGATGCTTGATTTGGATCGTTTCAAATCAATTAATGACTCCTACGGTCACCTTGCTGGTGACCACGCCTTACGAGTGGTCGCTAATAAATTAAAAGAAAACTTAAAGCGACCAACCGATCTAGTATCACGTTTTGGTGGTGAGGAGTTTGCTATTATATTACCCAATACTGATCAAATTGGTGCTGAGCAAGTCGCTGAGACAATTAGAAAAGTTATCGATGAACTCGTTATTTACTGGGAAGGCAATGCCATCCCTCTAACGGTAAGTATTGGGGTGAGCAGTGAAATTGTCACCTCAGAAGAACATACCACCTTGTTATTAGAACAGGCTGATAAAGCACTTTATCAAGCCAAGAATGAAGGGCGTAACCGTATTAAGTTATACAGCCCTGAACAAGATTAATATCACCATCGTCTGGAGCCTAATGTGAATATTATTACCAGTGCCTACCCACAACGTAGAATGCGTCGTATGCGCAAACATGAATTTAGTCGCCGCTTAATGGCTGAAAATCGATTAACAGTTAACGATTTAATCTACCCAATGTTTGTTCTCGAAGGGAACAATCGCACAGAGCAAGTCGCCTCAATGCCTGGTGTTGAACGATTATCTATCGATCTTCTGCTTAAAGAAGCCGAAGAGCTAGTGGAACTAGGTATTCCTCTGATCGCTCTTTTCCCAGTGACTCCAGCTGAGAAAAAGACTTTGATGGCCGAAGAAGCCTACAATGCAGATGCCTTAGCACAGCGTGCTGTGCGCGCACTGAAAGAAGCCTTCCCTCAGTTAGGTGTGATGACTGACGTAGCACTTGATCCGTTTACGACTCATGGTCAAGACGGCATCATTGATGAAACCGGCTACATCATGAATGACATTACAACTGAAATTTTAGTAAAACAGGCACTATCACATGCTGAAGCTGGTGCAGATATTGTTGCGCCATCAGATATGATGGATGGGCGTATTGGCGCGATTCGCCAAGCGCTAGAAGAAGCTGGTCACGTTAACACCCAAATCATGGCGTACTCAGCTAAGTACTCTTCAAATTACTACGGACCTTTCCGTGATGCCGTTGGCTCAGCAGGAAACCTTAAAGGTGGCAATAAGCATAGCTACCAAATGGATCCAGCTAACAGCGATGAAGCCCTGCATGAAGTCGCTCTAGATATTCAAGAAGGCGCTGATATGGTTATGGTTAAGCCTGGCATGCCATATTTAGATATCGTTCATCGTGTCAAGACTGAGCTCGCTGTACCCACTTTTGCTTACCAAGTAAGCGGTGAATACGCGATGCACATGGCTGCAATTCAAAATGGTTGGTTAGCTGAGAAAGCTATCGTTATGGAATCATTGCTTTGCTTTAAACGGGCAGGTGCAGATGGCATTCTAACCTACTTCGCTAAACGCGCTGCTCAGTGGTTAAAAGAAGACAAATAATTTAACCTAGTCATTAAAAAGCCAGAGAATCCCTCTGGCTTTTTCATTCTCCCTTCATATTAGCCTCACCCATTATTTCCAAACCACCCACTAGACTCTTGCTCCTTTGAAAAACCAAGTGTTCTGTTTGCTACTAGAGCGTACAACAAAAAAACCTGATTTATACTAATCAATAAAGAGTTGTGATCTAATCTAGGTATCACAAACAACCCGTATTCCCCTTTTAAAAAACTACAGCGCTGAAGAAGCTTTGGCTTTATCTAGAGCAGAAAAAGATCCACGTAAACGGATCGGTTTACGGAGCGAACACATGTGGGTGAAAGTAAGTCGCTATAAATAAGCAGTATTTAGCATTGCTTGAAGGCAGAGAAGTGGTGACCGTCAAAATGGTAAAATGCTGTTATTGCAGGAGCAATATAACAGCCTTCGAAGCGAGAGAGTCCGTTCAGTAATACCAAACTGGAAAATTAACTGGTCACACTTGCCCAATCCCTAGAACACAATTTTGTCACTCGCTCTGAACTCTCA